>NZ_JBDPNJ010000003.1:0-236821 GCF_039770665.1 Paracoccus sp. SSK6
CTTTCCGCAAGTTTTTTCGCAAAACCGTCATTTTTCAGGCAAGCCTCTGATCCTAAACGCTTCTTACTTGGCCCCCGCAGCCATGCCCCAGCCGAGCGGACGCGGAACCGCAACCCGCAGCCCCAAAAGAACAAGAATCGCGGCCAGCCACAGAACAGGCTCCACAGGAAACGTCTTCAACTCCCACACCCAGTGAAGCGTAACCAAAGGCCCAGCAACGTAGACAAGACGATGCAGCCGGCGCCAGCCCGGTACCCCCATGCGACGGATCGAGGCAGCGTTCGAGGTCACCGCCAGGGCCAGCAGCATCACGAAGGCCGCCATCCCGAAGACCAGATAGGGCCGCTTCACCACGTCCTTCGCCATGGCCGTCCAGAGCAGGGCCATGTCCATCACCGCCCAGGCCAGCACATGCAGGCCGGCATAGGTGAAGCACAGCAGCCCAAGTGCGCGGCGGAACCGCATGACGCTGATGCCCGTGATGCGCAGCACCGGCGTCACCGCCAGGCTGGCCACCAGGAAATACAGCGCCGTCCGCCCCAGCCGGTGCTCGATGTCGCGGATCGGATCGATCCCCAGGCCCCCGGCCAGCGTGTCCCAGACCAGCAGCGCCAGGGGGATCAGCCCGCCCAGCCACAGCGCCCAGACGGGGATGCGCCGCAGCCAGCCGTTCACCAGGCCGCGCATCAATAGTCCTTCGCCAGATCCATTCCGGCATAAAGCGAGGCGACCTGGTCGGCATAGCCGTTGAACATCAGCGTTTCCTCGCGCCCGCCGAACAGGCCCGCGCCGATGCGGCGTTCGGTGGCCTGGCTCCAGCGGGGGTGATCGACCTGCGGGTTCACATTGGCATAGAACCCGTATTCCGAAGGCTGCATCGCCTGCCATGTCGCGACCGGCTGACGATCGGTCAGCGTGATCTTCACGACCGACTTGATGGACTTGAAGCCGTATTTCCACGGCACCACCAGCCGGATCGGCGCGCCGTTCTGGTTGGGCAGCACCTCGCCATAAAGCCCGGTCGCCAGGATCGTCAGCGGATGCATCGCCTCGTCCAGGCGCAGGCCCTCGCGATATGGCCAGTCCAGCAGGGGATAGGCCTGCCCCCGCATCTGCTCGGGACGATAAACCGTCTCGAAGGCCACGAATTTCGCGCCCGGCTGCACGCCCGCCTTGTCCAGAACGCCGGCAAGCGGCACGCCAATCCAGGGAATCACCATCGACCAGGCCTCGACGCAGCGCAGGCGATAGATACGCTCCTCCAGCGCGTTGTTCGGCGCCAGATCCTCCAGTCCATAGCTGCCGGGGCGATCCACCATGCCACCGATCTCGACCGACCAGGGATCGGTGACCAGGGCGCCCGCGTGGCGCGCCGGGTCGGTCTTGTCCATGCCGAATTCGTAGAAGTTGTTATAGTTGGTGATCTCTTCCAGCGTATTGGGCTTCTGGTCCGTCGAATAGGCCGAAGGCTTGCCGGTCAGCGCCAGGGCGGGCGAGGCGATGACGGCGGCGCCAGCGGCGATAAAGGCGCGGCGGTTCAGAAAGGCGGCTTTCGGCGTAACGTCGGACCAGCGAAGCGTCATGGCTTCCTCCCATCAGGCACAAGCGTGCAACGCGGAAGATAGTGATGCAGAACCAGCCAAGGCAGGGCATCACGTTCACTTGACACCACGCAGATGTCAGGCTGCCGTGATTTCCCGCAGGAAGGCGGCGCCGAAGCGGTCCAGCCGCGCCTGGTCCAGATGACGGGCAAGGCCTGCTTCGTCGCCGGGCTTCGCCTCGGCGATGCGGCGGATCTGGGCGGTGGAACAGGACAGCGGCTTTTCGGTCCCGTCGGGTCCGCGCAGCAGATCGGCCTGCACCGCGACCAGCCGGTCGAACAGCGCGCCTTCCGGGCGGCCCGCCAGCTTGCGGCGCATGGGGTGCATCTCAGGCACCTCGCCCGCGATCACCGACAGGAAGTCGCGGCCATAGCTTTCCAGCTTCTTGGCGCCCACACCGCCGACTTGGGCCATCTGGTCCAGGGTCTGGGGGCGTTTTTCGGCCATCTCGATCAGGGTGCGGTCGGGGAAGATGACATAGGCGGGAACGCGCGCGGCCTCGGCCAGGGCCCGGCGCTTGGCCTTCAGCGCAGACAGCAGCGGCTCGTCCTCCTCGCTGACCTGGGTGCGCAGGACGGTGGCGGGCTTCGAGGCCGTAGTGTCGTGGCGGAGCGTCACGCTTTCCTCGCCGCGCAGGACGGGATGGGCGGCCTCGGTCAGGTGCAGGGCGCCATGGCGTTCGGGGTCGGGGCGGCACAGGTCGCGGCCCATCATCTGCCGGAAGATCGCCTGCCATTGCGCACGGCTGTGTTCGCGGCCCACGCCGAAGGTCGGCAGGCGGTCATGGCCGCGCTCGCGGATCTTCTCGGTGGTGTTGCCGGTCAGGATGTCGATCAGATGCGTGGCGCCGAACCATTCGCCGGTGCGCACCATGGCCGACAGCGCCTTGCGCACCGCCTGCGTGGCGTCGAACAGCCTGGGCGGTGTCTGGCACAGGTCGCAATTTCCGCAATCCTCGGCCAGAGCCTCGCCGAAATAGGCCAGAAGCTTTCGGCGGCGGCAGCCGGTCGCCTCGGCCAGGCCCAGCAGCGCGTTGAGGCGCGCGTGGTCGGCGGATTTGCGGGCAGGCTCGGCCAGGCCTTCGTCGATCTGCGTGCGGCGCAACCGAATGTCGTCGGGGCCGTAAAGCGTCAGCGTATCCGCCGGATCGCCGTCCCGGCCCGCGCGGCCGATTTCCTGGTAATAGCCCTCGATCGACTTGGGCAGGTCGGCATGCAGCACCCAGCGGATGTCGGGCTTGTCGATGCCCATGCCGAAGGCGATGGTGGCGACCACGATCAGCCCGTCCTCGCGCTGGAACCGCGCCTCGACCTGCCGCCGCGTCTCAGTCTCCAGCCCCGCGTGATAGGCGACGGCGGCGTGGCCCGCCTGCGTCAGCGCATCGGCCAGGGTTTCGGTGCGCGCGCGGCTGGCGCAATAGATGATGCCGGACTGGCCGCGCCGGGCGGCCACGAAATTTAGCACCTGCTTGCGGGGGCTGTCCTTGGGCTGGAAGGCCAGGCGCAGGTTGGGGCGGTCGAAGCCGCGCAGGAAGGTGACGGGCTGCTTGCCGCCGAACAGGCGCGTGACGATCTCGGCCTGCGTTTCCGGGTCCGCCGTCGCGGTAAAGGCCGCCAGCGGCACGTCCAGCGCGCGCTTCAGGTCGCCGATGCGTAGGTAGTCGGGGCGGAAGTCGTGGCCCCACTGGCTGACGCAATGCGCCTCGTCCACGGCGATGGCCGTCACGCCCGCGCGCCGCAGCAGGGACAGCGTCCCGCCCGAGGCGAGCCGCTCCGGCGCCATATACAGCAGCTTCAACTCGCCCCGCGACAGGGCCCCGAAGACGGCATCCGTTTCCTCGTCCGTGTTGCCGCTGGTCAGCGCGCCCGCCGCCACCCCCGCCTCGCGCAGCGCCCGGACCTGGTCGCGCATCAGCGCGATCAGCGGAGAGATGACGACCGTCACACCGTCCCGCATCAGCGCGGGCAGCTGGAAGCACAGCGACTTGCCGCCGCCCGTGGGCATGATCGCCAGCACGTCGCGCCCTTCGGCCACGGCCTCGACGATTTCTTGCTGGCCGGGGCGGAAACCGTCGAAGCCCCAGACCTGTCGCAGCAGATCCGTGGGCATCACATTCCGTAGAAGAAGCCCGCGTTGTTCGCCAGGGCGCGCTGCAGGATGATGATGGCGATGAAGACGACCAGCGGCGCCAGATCCAGCCCGCCGGTATTGGGCAGCATGTTGCGGATCGGGCGGTAAAGCGGTTCCAGAAGCCGGTTCAGCCCGTCCCACAATTGCGCGACCAGCGGCTGGCGCAGGTTCAGCACCTGGAAGTTGATCAGCCAGGACATGATGATGTGGACGATCATCACGAACCACACCACTTGCAGGATCAGTTGCAAGGCCTCGTAAAGCGTTCCCATCATGCCCCTCGGTTCTTCGTTCGGGCTTGTTATGGGGATGCGCGACCCCCTTCGCAAGCAAGTTGCCGCAGCGTCCCCCGTTGACGATCGCGTGGGGCGCGGCCACCCCCTTGCGCCAGCAACCGAAGGATCCCCCATGTATCCCCTGTTCCGCTTCGCCAAGGAGATGGTCAAGTTCCGCAACGCCCCGCGCCTGAACGTGACGGGAACCCATGTCTCGACCCATGTCTGCTGGCCCTGGGATCTGGATCCTTGGATCGAGCTGAACAACGGCCGGACGCTGACCCTGTTCGACCTGGGCCGCATTCCCATGGCGCAGCGCAGCGGGCTGATCCCGATCCTGCGCGACCGCAAATGGGGCATCACCGTGGCGGGCAGTTCCGTCCGCTATCGCCGCCGCATCCGCGCCTTCGACCGCTTCACGATGTTTTCCCGCGTGGCAGGCTGGGATCACCGCTTCATCTACATGGACCAGTCCATGTGGAAAGGGACCGACTGCTGCAACCAGGTGCTGATCCGCGCGGCCATCACCTCCCCCAGCGGCATCGTCCCGCCAGCCGAGGTCATGGCGGCGCTTGGCGCCTCGCCTGAAAGCCCGCCCCTGCCCGGCTGGATCACCGCCTGGTCTGACGCGGACAGCCAGCGTCCCTGGCCGCCCCGGCTTCCCCCTGACGCAAAAGCCCACTTGCCAGCCTGACCGCCCTTCGGCCTTATGGCCGCGAACGCGCGCTTGGGGGGCGGATGGACCGCAAACGGATCTGGGGCTGGTGGTTCTTCGACTGGGCAAGCCAGCCTTTTCATACGCTTCTGCTGACCTTCATCTTCTCGGTCTATTTCGCCGAGATCGCGCAGCGCCATTTCCTGACCGTCAGCGGCGACCTGCGGCTGGCGGGCGCGCAGGCGCAGGCCCTGTGGGGTTACGGGCTGTCGGTCACGGGCATCATCATCGCCCTCTGCGCTCCGGTCCTGGGGGCCGTCGCCGACACGTCCGGGCGGCGGATGCCTTGGATCTGGTTCTTCTCGATCCTCTATGTGGTCGGGTCCGCCGGGCTGTGGGGACTGATGCCGCAGCAGCCCGCCCTGGTGCAGGCGGTCGTCCTGTTCGGCATCGGCCTGATCGGGGTGGAATTCGCGACGATTTTCACCAATGCCCTGCTGCCGGGCCTTGCCCCGCGAACCGAGATCGGGCGGTTGTCCGGGTCCGGCTATGCCTTCGGCTATCTGGGCGGCGTGCTGTCGCTGGCCGTCATGCTGGCGCTGTTCCAGGAAACGCCGTCGGGCAAGACGCTGATCGGGATCGCCCCGCTGTTCGGCCTGGACCCGGCGGCACGCCAGGGCACGCGCTTCGTCGGCCCCTTCGTGGCGATCTGGTACGTGGTCTTCATGATCCCCTTCTTCCTCTGGGTCCGAGAGCCGCGCGGCCCGCGCCAGCCTGTCCGCATCGGCGCCGCCATGCGCGACCTCTGGGCGCTGATCCGCAGCCTGCGCCACCGCCGCAGCCTGGCCGCCTGGCTGGCGTCGTCCATGCTGTCGCGCGACGCGCTGAACGCGCTTTACGGATTCGGCGGCGTCTATGCGGGTACGGTGCTGGGCTGGCCCGTCTTCCTGGCGGGCGTCTTCGGCGTCGTCAGCGCCATCGCCGCGGCCATCGTCAGCTGGGCAGGCGGACGCGCCGACCGGGCTTGGGGACCAAAGCCCGTGGTCGCCGCCACCACCCTGATCCTGACCGCCGTCTGCGTGGTCGTCGTCGGCATGGACCGCCAGACCCTGTTCGGCATGGCGGTGCCGTCGAACCCTGTCCTTGGCCGCCTCTACGTGCCCGACCTGGTGTTCTTCGGCTGCGGCGCGCTGATCGGGGGCGCAGGCGGCGCCCTGCAGGCCGCCAGCCGCACCCTGATGGTCCGCCACACCACCGAAGCCCGCGCAACCGAGGGCTTCGGCCTTTATGCGCTTTCCGGCAAGGCCACGGCCTTCCTGGCCCCCTTCCTGATCGCGGTCGTCACCGACATCAGCGGGAACCAGCGCCTCGGCATCTCGCCGCTGATCGCGCTGTTTATCCTGTCGCTTGTTCTGCTAGTCTGGGTCAAACCCGACGGAGAGGTAGAGCAGTGATCCGCAAGTTCCTGACCGCCGCCGCCATCGTGGCCGGCCTTGTCATGCCCGCATGGGCCGATCCGCTGGCCAAGGATGTCTTCGGCAGCTTCCGGGCCGCGTCCCAGGGGCCGGCCGTGTCCATCGGCTTCTATTCCAAGGGCTGCGGGCAGGGCTTCGTCCAGCTTCCCGAAAGCGGGCCAAGCTGGCAGGCCATGCGCCTGTCCCGCAACCGCAACTGGGGCCACCCGGACCTGGTCAACTTCCTGATCGGCCTGTCCCAGGCCGCACAGCAGGCGGGCTGGCGCGGCCTTTATATCGGCGACATGAGCCAGCCGCGCGGCGGGCCGATGACATCGGGGCACGCCAGCCATCAGTTGGGACTGGATGCCGATATCTGGATGCTGCCGCCCTCGTCCCTGAACCTGTCGCCGTCGCAGCGGGAAAACCTGTCCTCGGTCTCGATCACCGACAGGCGGGGCGTCGGGCTGACGAATGTCTGGAACGGCGGGCATATGGCGATCATGCGCGCCGCCGCCCGCGACCCGCGCGTCGAACGAATCCTGGTCGATCCCGTCGCCAAGGTCGCCATGTGCCAGATGGAACGGGGCGACCGCAGTTGGCTGCGCAAAGTCCGGCCGATCAACGCTCACAACTATCACTTCCACGTTCGGCTGTCCTGCCCGCGCGGCTCGATTTGCGACCGGCAGCCCGCGCCCCCGCCGGGTGATGGCTGCGCCGAGGCCGCCGAATGGATCAGGAACCGCATCGACCCCAGCCGCGTCGAACCCACGCCGCCCGATCCGAACTATCGCCATCCCCGGACCTTCCGGCTCAGCGAACTGCCGTCCCAATGCCGAACCGTCGCCGGCGCGCCCTAGGCGCAGTGCTGTCGCTGTTTGTGATCGCGGCCGGCGTTCCTGCGCCGGCCGCATCGCTGGATTATGTCGGAACCTTTGTCTGGCGCGATGGCGACGACAGCTTCGGCGGCTTTTCCGGCCTTGAACTCAGCAAGGACGGCACCCGCTTCCATGCGCTGACCGATCGGGCGCATCTTTACTGGGGCAGCATCGACCGCGATTCGCAGGGCGTCATCCGCGCCATGAACATCGCCGGGCGCGCCCATCTGAAGGACCGGCAAGGCGATCCCCTGCCCCCCGGCTATCACGGCGACAGCGAAGGCCTGGCCATCGGCGAGGACGGGCGGATCTGGGTCAGTTTCGAAGGCTTCGACCGCATCGCCCTTTATGAAAACCCCGATGCCCCCGCCGCCCGCCGCCGCCTGCCGCCGAAGCAGCCCTGGATGCGGATCAATTCGGGGATGGAGGCGATCGCGATCCGCGGCGATACCGTCTATGCGGTCCCCGAACGGTCGGCGCGCGAAGACCAGCCCTTTCCCATCCTGACCTTCCGCGACAACCAGTGGGGCCAAGCAGGGGAAATTAGGCGCGATCCCCGCTGGCTGGCGGTCGATGCCGATTTCGGGCCGGACGGCTGGTTCTACCTGCTGGAACGCGACTTCCGGGGGATCCTGGGCTTCGCCTCGCGCGTGCGGCGGATGCAGCTGACTGACGAAGGCCCCGTGAACGAGGAAATCCTTCTGACCACCCGCCCCCTGCAATACGACAATCTGGAAGGGCTGGCGGTCTGGCATGACGGGCAGGGGATCCGGCTGACGATGATCTCGGACGACAACTTCCTGGCGCTGCAGCGGACCGAACTGGTCGAATACCGGCTGCGCGATTGACAAGCCCCCACCCCTGCGCCTAAGGCCCGCGCTGTCCCGCAGGATGCGGGGCCGAGTTGTTCCGCGACCTTGTAAAACGGAAAAGAGATCAATGACCCGCTATCTGCCCGGCATCCTTGCCATGGCCATCATCGTCGTGGCCTCGAACATCCTTGTGCAATTCACGGCAGGCCTCTGGCTGACCTGGGGGGCCTTCACCTATCCCTTCGCCTTCCTGGTGACCGAGGTGATGAACCGCGTCTACGGCCCCTCTGCGGCCCGCCGGGTGGTTCTGGCGGGCTTCGTGGTGGGCGTGCTGTGTTCCGTCGTCGCGGCGGGCCTGGACAAGACGACGGTGCGAATCGCCATTGCCTCGGGCGCGGCCTTCCTTGCGGCGCAACTGGTGGACATCGTGGTCTTCAACGCGTTGCGGAACCGCAACTGGTGGGTGGCGCCGCTGATGTCGTCATCCGTCGGCTCGGTGCTGGACACGGCGATCTTCTTCACCGTCGCCTTCAGCGCGGCCCTGCCCCCCGACGCCAATACTGCTTGGGCGAACGAGGCCGTTCCGCTGCTTGGCCAAGGCCCGGTCACCGCGCTGTGGGTTTCGCTGGCGACTGCCGACTGGCTGGTCAAGATGAGCCTGGCGATACTGGCCCTTGTGCCCTTCCGCCTTATCGTCCGCAATTTGTTGCGGGCCCAGCGAACAATCTGATTGACACCCCTTCGGTCTGTGGCACCATCGTCCTTATAACGGCAACCAATTGAAAGGAGGTGGTCCAGTGTCGAGAGTGATATTGGAGAGAGGTGTCGGAACAGTCAGGGGGGCCGTGGCCTGAGGGCAGCCCCAAGGGTCGTAAACCCTGGTTGGGACCGGACCATCCGCCATCCCTAACCGGACCATCTCCGTGGATCTCGCGGGTCGCCTGATCTGGGCGGCCCGTTCCTTTTGCACGGCTTGCCTTGGCCGCGCGGATGGGGAACTGCTGCTCCCGTTCACGTCCAAGTCGAAGGCCGCTCATGTCCCACCACAACCCCCGACTCGGACCCGCCTACAACCTGCGGGGGGCTGTCTTCATGGTGCTGTCCATGGGGGGTTTCGCCGTCGAGGATTCGCTGCTGAAGACGGCCGCCGCCAGCCTGCCGCCGGGACAGGTGCTGATCACCTTCGGCCTTCTTGGCACCGCGACCTTCGCCGTCCTGTCGCTCATGGCGGGCGAGCCGCCCCTGACCCGCGCCATGCTGGGCCGCGCGATGATCCTGCGGTCCCTGTCCGAGGTGACGGGACGGCTGTTCTTCATGCTGGCCATCGCGCTGACTCCGCTATCCACCGCCTCGGCTATCCTGCAGGCGACGCCGCTGGTGGTGATGGTGGGCGCGGCCCTGCTGTTCGGGGAACGGATCGGCCCGCGCCGCTGGCCGGCCGTGGCCTTCGGCTTTGCGGGCGTGCTGCTGATCCTGCGGCCAGGGACCAGGGGTTTCGGACCGCTGTCGCTGCTGGCGATCATGGCGATGCTGGGATTCGCCGGGCGGGATCTCGCGACCCGCGCCGCGCCCGTGTCGCTGTCCTTCCGGCAGTTGGGCGTGGTGGGCTTTTCCATGCTGATCGTGGCCGGGCTGATCGTGCTGCCCTTCGGCGGACCGATGGCCGCGCCCGAAGCCCCGACTTGGCTGGCGCTGCTGGGGGCCTCGGCCATGGGGGTCTGCGCCTATACCTTCCTGACCGTCGCGATGCGCACCGGACAGGTCGGCGCGGTCACGCCCTTCCGCTATACCCGGCTGATCTTCGCGATGATGGCGGGCATCGCGCTCTTCGGCGAAAACCCCGACCGCTGGACGATCATCGGCAGCATCGTGATCATCCTGGCCGGAACCGCCGCCCTGCGCCTGTCCCGTCAGCGCCAGCCCGTGCAACCGGCCTGAGGGTCACACCCGCTCGATCGCGAGCGCAATCCCCTGCCCGCCGCCGATGCACATGGTGATCAGCCCGCGCTTGCCGCCGATGCGCTCCAACTCATACAGCGCCTTGACGGTGATGATCGCCCCTGTCGCGCCGACCGGATGGCCAAGCGCGATTGCGCCGCCATTCGGGTTCACGCGGGCCGGGTCGAGGCCAAGCCCCTTGTTCACCGCAAGGGCCTGCGCCGCAAAGGCCTCGTTCGATTCGATCACGTCGAAATCGCCTGCCGACAGGCCCGTTTTCTCCAGCAAACGCTGCACCGCCGGGATCGGGCCGATGCCCATCACCTCGGGCCGTACGCCCGCCACCGCATAACCAAGGATCCGCGCCCGAGGCGCCAGCCCCGCCGCCTGCGCCGCATCCGCCCGCGCCAGCACAAGGGCCGCCGCGCCGTCGTTGATGCCACTGGCATTGCCCGCCGTGACGCTGCCGTCCTTCCTGAAGACCGCCTTCAGCCCCGCCAGCTTCTCAAGGCTGGTTTCCTTGGGATGTTCGTCCGTATCAAAGACGACCGGCCCCTTGCGGCCCTTCACCTCGACCGGAACGATCTGGTCGCGGAAATGTCCCGCCGCGATGGCCGCCGCCGCCCGGCGCTGCGATTCCATGGCGAATTCGTCCTGCGCCTCGCGGCTGATGTTGTGCTCGCCCGCGACATTCTCAGCCGTCACGCCCATGTGCCCGGTGCCCATCGGGCAGGTCAGCGCGCCGGTCATCATGTCCAGCATCCGCTGGTCGCCCATCTTGGCGCCGAAGCGCGCGGAACTGACCGCATAGGGCGCGCGGCTCATGCTTTCGGCCCCGCCCGCGACGGCGAAATCGGCATCCCCCAGCATCAGCGCTTGGGCGGCGGACACGATGGCCTGCGCCCCCGACCCGCAAAGCCGGTTCACGTTCATGGCAGGCGTGGTGTCGGGGATCCCCGCATCCAGCATCGCCACGCGCGACAGGTACATGTCGCGGGGTTCCGTGTTGATGACATGGCCGAAGACCACCTGCCCGATCCGGTCGGGCGCGATGCCCGCGCGTTCCATCGCGGCGCGCGTCACGGTGGCGGCCAGAT
The DNA here is from genome assembly GCF_039770665.1 of Paracoccus sp. SSK6. Classification (NCBI taxonomy): domain Bacteria; kingdom Pseudomonadati; phylum Pseudomonadota; class Alphaproteobacteria; order Rhodobacterales; family Paracoccaceae; genus Paracoccus; species Paracoccus sp. SSK6. The sequence continues at coordinate 10,841 of NZ_JBDPNJ010000003.1, forward strand.
CGATGGGCGGGATCGCGGCCAGGCTGCCGCCGAAGGTGCCAATGGCGGTGCGGGCGCCGGACAGGATGACGATCTCGGACATGGTGAACCCCCTTGTGGTTTTCAGCTAGCATAGACGCGGGGGACCGTCCGGCAAGCGGATCGTGGCGTCGTTTGCACCCGCCCGCGCGGCGCGGCTAACCTGCGGGAAAGACAGGAAACCGAATCGCGATGGACAGGGACGGCCCCCGGATCAAGCTGCGGCTGGAATACGACGCGCCCCTGGTGCTGGGGCCGGGCAAGGCGGAGCTTCTGCGGCTGATCGCGGAACTGGGCTCGATCTCGGCCGCGGGCCGCCGCATGGGGATGAGCTACAAGCGCGCCTGGTCCCTGGTCGAGGAGATGAATGCGGCCTTCGCCCAGCCGCTGGTGGACAGCAGCCGGGGCGGCGCGGGCGGCGGGGGCGCCACGGTGACCCCCACGGGCCAACGGGTGCTGCATCACTATGATGCCTTGGAACGATTGCTGCGCGAGGGGGGCGCCGCCGACCTGGCGGCCATCGGCGCATTGATGAAGGAGAGCGGTGCATGACGATTCTGGCGATGGACCAGGGGACGACCTCGTCCCGGGCGGTGGTGTTCAGCGACGACCTGGGGGTGCAGGCCACGGCGCAGCACGAATTCCCGCAGCATTTCCCCCGCTCGGGCTGGGTGGAACACAACCCGAACGACATCTGGACCTCCAGCGCCGGAACCGCCCGCGCCGCCATCGAAAAGGCGGGCGCTCCCCGCATCGACGCCATCGGCATCACCAACCAGCGCGAAACCGTGGTGATCTGGGACCGCAAGACCGGCCAGCCGATCCACCGCGCCCTTGTCTGGCAGGACCGCCGCACCGCCGACATCTGCGACCGGCTGCGCAACGAAGGGGCCGAGGATCAGGTGACGGACACCACCGGCCTGCTGCTGGATCCCTATTTCAGCGCCACCAAGATCGCCTGGCTGCTGGACAACATCGAAGGCGCACGCGACCGGGCCCGCGCGGGCGAACTGGCCTTCGGCACCATCGACAGCTTCCTGATCTGGAAACTGACCGGCGGGCGGGCGCATGTCACGGATGCCACCAATGCCAGCCGCACCCTGCTTTACGACATCCACAAGGGCGATTGGTCCGACGACATGTGCCGCCTGTTCGGCGTGCCCCGCGACCTGCTGCCCGAGGTCAGGGACAGCGCCGACGACTTCGGCACCACCCGCGCGGACCTGTTCGGGCGCGAGATCCCGATCACGGGCGTCGCGGGCGACCAGCAGGCCGCGACCGTGGGGCAGGCCTGCTTCCAGCCGGGGATGATGAAATCGACCTATGGCACGGGCTGCTTCGCGCTGCTGAATACGGGCGAGCAGGCGGTCCGGTCGCAAAACCGGCTGCTGACCACCATCGCCTATCGGCTGGACGGCAGGACCACCTATGCCCTGGAAGGCAGCATCTTCATCGCGGGCGCCGTGGTGCAATGGCTGCGCGACGGGCTGAAGATCATCCGCGAAGCCAGGGAGACCCAGACCCTGTCCCGGCAGGCCGACGACAGCCAGCAGGTGATCATGGTCCCGGCCTTCACCGGCCTCGGCGCGCCCTATTGGGCGCCCGCCGCGCGGGGCGCGGTCTTCGGCCTGACGCGCAACACCGGCCCCGCCGAATTCGCCCGCGCCGCCCTGGAAAGCGTGGGCTTCCAGACCCGCGACCTGTGGGAAGCGATGCGCGCCGACTGGCCCCAGGCGGGCGATGCGGTGCTGCGCGTCGATGGCGGCATGACCGCCAGCGAACCGGCGATGCAGTTTTTGGCCGATATCCTGGGCGCGCCCGTTGACCGGCCACGGAACACGGAAACCACTGCCCAAGGGGCGGCCTGGCTGGCGGGCTATCGCGCGGGCCTGTGCCCGGCGCCCCAGGATTACGCCAAGGCCTGGCGGCTTGACTGCCGGTTCGAACCGGCCATGGCCGACGGGGAACGCGATCGGCGATACTCCGCTTGGCAAAGGGCGGTGCAGGCGGTGCTGTCGGTCTGACCTTCCCGCTTTGTGATTTCACCCGCCCATGATTTTCCGTAAGATCGCCCGAAAACGACAAGAGGGCAGGATGAGCAGGCTTCTGAAACTCGCGATTGTCGGGCTGGTGGCGTCATGCGGCGGCGGCAATTATTCGGCGCCCCGGCAGCTGGACAACGCCTGCGCCATCGTGGCCGAACGGCCCGCCTATTACCGGGCAATGAAGGCGACCGAGCGGAAATGGGGCGTCCCCATCCATGTGCAGATGGCCGCGATCCACCAGGAATCGAAGTTCATCGGCGATGCGCGCACGCCGCATCAATACGCGCTTGGCGTGATCCCCATCGGGCGGCAGTCCAGCGCCTTCGGCTATTCCCAGGCTCTCGACGGCACTTGGGAGGAATACCAGAAGGAAACCGGCAACCGCCGCGCCAAGCGCGACAATATCCGCCACGCGACGGATTTCATGGGCTGGTACATGCACAACTCCTCGCGCAGGCTCGGCATCTCGAAGTGGGACGCGACGGGACAATACCTGGCCTATCACGAAGGCCGGTCGGGTTTCGCGCGCCAGTCCTATCTGTCCAAGCCCTGGCTGGTGCGGGTGGCCAACCAGGTCGGCCAGCGGGCGGCGATGTATCGCGCGCAACTGGTGGCCTGCCGCAAGGGGTGACGGCTTGCCCTTTGCCCCCGGCCCAGGCGATATGGCCGGGACAGCGGAGGGACATGCGGATGAACGACGATCAGCGATTGCAGCAGGTGGCCGACAACCAGCCGGATTTCGCCATCCATATCGGCGCCCGGCTGGTCTCGGCCAGGCCTGAACGGGTCGAGTTCGACATGCCGGTGACGCAGGCGCTCGCCAACCGCAACGGGGTGCTGCATGGCGGCGCGATCATGGGGCTTGCCGACACTGCCGGCGGCACCGGCACCTTCCTGAACCTGCCCGACGGGAAATCGACCACCACGCTGGAAAGCAAGACCAACTTCCTGCGCCCGATCCGCCTGGGCGACGTGGCCCGCGCCACCGCCCTGCCCCTGCATATCGGCCGCACGATGCAGGTCTGGCAGACCACCATCACGCGGGGCGACGGCAAGGTGGCGGCGATCGTCACCCAGACCCAGATGGTGATCGACTGGAAGGACTAGGCCCGGTCAGAGCCAAAGGACATCGCGAAAGACATGGGCGATGATCCGGTCGCGGGTCAGGCCCATGCGGGCCAGTTCCTCGTCGGACTTCGCCTCCAGCGCCTCGATCTCTTTCTGGCGCGAACGCGATTCGGCATAGGCGTTCATGCCCTGGCCCAAGCGGTTGAAGAAGGCACCAAGGCGGCTGCGCGTCTCGGGCGCGACATGCGTGATCGTGTAAGCCATTGGAAACCCTTTCCCTGGCAGTGGGTGGTTTCCTCCCATGACTGTTAGATAGATCATACCTTATGCCCTATCAAGCCGGTCGAAGGCCATTGGACGTCAGCCCTGTCCCAAGGCGGCAAGCCGTGCGGCGGCTGCCCGTCCCGCGTGCAAACCGCTGCCAAGGCAGGCGGTCAGCAGATAGCCGCCGGTCGGCGCCTCCCAGTCCAGCATCTCGCCCGCGACGAAGACATCGGGCATGGTGCGCAGTTCCTGGTCATCGGTCAGCGAACCCCAGGTCACCCCGCCGGCCGAGGATATGGCCGTCTCGATCCCCATCGGCCCCTCGTGGCGCAGCGGCAGGGCCTTGGCCAAGGCAGCCCAGCCATCGGGATCGTCGGGCAGCGGCCTGCCCCATTCCAGCAGCAGCGCTACCTTGACCGGATCGTCCAGGACGCGGCGCAGCCAGTTGCCCAGGGACAGCTTTCCCTTCGCCTTCGCAAATCGCGCAGCCAGGGCCGCGTGATCCAGATCGGGCGCCAGATCGACATGACCCGCCGCCCCGTCGCGCAGCGGGGCCGAGATCTCGTAGATCCCGCCGCCCTCGATCCCGTGGCGCCCGATGATCCATTCGCCTCGGCTGACCAGACCGCCCGCCGACAACGCGGTGCCCTTGACCGCCGCCCCGAAATGCCGCGCCATGGGCGCCGACCAGGCCACCCGGAAACCCATGTTCGCGGGCCGGAACGGTGCCACCTGCACTCCCGCCGCCTGCAGCCACGGCACCCAGGCCGCGTCCGATCCCAGCCGGGGCCAGCTTGCCCCGCCAAGCGCCAGCACCGCGACGCGCGGCCGGATCACCCGCAGCCCTTCGGGTGTGTGGAACCGAAACCCGCCGCCGATCCAGCGCCAGCGGGTCCGCACCTCCACCCCGCCCGTCTGCAACCGCCCCAGCCAGGCCCGCAGCAGGGGCGAGGCCTTCATGCCCACCGGAAACACCCGACCCGTGGATCCGGTGAACAGCGCGATCCCCAGGCCGCGCGCCCAGGCCATGACTTCGGCAGGTCCGAAGGCCATCTCACCTTGGTGCAAATATCCCGGGGCTGGCCGACGCGTCCGCCATCGGTCCGAGGACCGTTGGCCAGCGGGCAGCGCCCCGGTGCCGACGCTGAACCTTTGCGCGAACGCCTCGAACGGCTCGTCCTTGGTCAGGTTCAGCCCCGACTTCCCCGCCATCAGGAATTTCCGCGCGGGCGTGGGCATCGCCTCGGCCACCACGACGCGGCGTCCCGGCGCGGCCAGAGCCTCGGCAGCCATCAGCCCGGCCGGGCCCGCGCCGATGACCAGCGCATCGACGGCTTCCGTCACCGCCGCCCTCGCGGCGCCATGGCCAGCCGGATCAGCGCCCGTTCGACCAACGCCATCTGCGGCGCGCGGGTCGTGCTGCGCAGGGTCAGGTCGCAGTCCAGCAGAGACCGCACCGCCTCCTCCAGCGGGCCCATGCCCCAGGCCTGGGCCTGCCGGGCCATGCGGTCGCGGCGCGGGCCGAAGACCGGCGGACGCATCCGCGACAGCGCCGCGACCGGCCCGGCAGGATCGGCGGCGGCCAGATGCAGCGCGCGGAAATGGCGCAGGGCGGCGATGCACAGCGTGACGGGGTTCACGCCCTGCCCCTCGATCCGGCGCATCATCGCGCCGAACTCGGCCTCTCGCCGTTCGGCGACGATGTGGATCAGCTCGTCAAGGTCGGCCTCGATGGTGGCGGGGGCCATCAGGGCAATCTCGTCCGCCGTCAGGGGCGTGTCGTCGCCATGCTTGTAAAGCCCGATCTTCTCGATCGTCTGGCGCAGGTCACCGGGATCCAGCGCGCGGGCCAGCGCCATCATGTCCCTCATCGCCGCTGGCGGAACCTGCCGCAGCCCGGCATCGGCCAGCCAGCGCGAAACCTCCTCCTCTCCGGGCGGGTCGTCATAGATGGGCGCGGTCACGGCGGTCGGGTGCGGCTCGAACAGCTTGCGCAGGGCCGAGGCCTTGCCCAAGGCCCCCGCCGTCACCACCACCACGGCATCGCCCGGCCTCCAGTCCGACAGCGCGGCGCGAATCGCGTCAGTGGCGGTGTCCGGCGTATCTTCCACCAGCACGACCCGCTGACCGGGAAAGAAGCCGACCTCCTTGACCGCGTCCAGCAGTTGCGCGGGATCCTTGCGCAGCCCCGCGCCCGGCAGGCGCGTCAGGCGCATTTCCTCATCGGCCTTCTCGCCCACCAGGGCTTTGACCGCCTCGGCCCGCTTCATCGCCACGCGCATCGCGTCCTGGCCATAGATCAGCAGCGCCGGACGCGAGGGATCGGGCCGCGCCAGATAGCGCGCGATTTCCGCGCCCTTCAGAATCATTCGGGCAGTTGCGCGGATGCCGCCAGCAGCCGCGTGACCACCTGGTCGGCCAGCATCTCGGCCAACCGCGACCGGGCATCGCCTTCGGCCGAGAGCGTGGCGATGGTGGTGCCGGTCGTGGAGTACGAGGTGAAGTTGCTGACCCGTCCCTGCGCCAGCACCCGGCCCGCCCGGTCGGTCAGCACGAAATCGGCGGTGCCGTTCAGGGAATAGCGGTTCGTGACCTCGTCGGTGGTGATCGCCTGCGGGACGACGCCGACGGTGATGCGGTAATCCAGATCGTAATCCGTCCCCTCGCCCCCCAGGCGTTCGCCCAGGCGGCGGTTGAAGGCGAAATCCTGATAGGTCTGGGGATCGCGCGGACGCACCTTGCCGAACAGCCGCCGGCCCGCGCCGTTCGGGCCATAGACCGGCGTCAGCCCGCAGCCCGCCAGTGCCAGCAGCCCCAGAAGGGCGGTCCGGCGGTCAGGCGACCACATTGACGATCCGCCCCGGCACGACGATCAGTTTCTTGGGGGCCGCGCCTTCCAGGAAGCGGCGCACGGTTTCGTCGGCCAGCACCATCGCCTCGATTTGGTCCTTGGGCATGTCCTTGGCGACGCTGATCTCGGCCCGGCGCTTGCCGTTGATCTGGATCGGCAGGATGACGGTATCGTCCTCCAGCATGGCCGGATCCGCCTTGGGCCAAGGCGCATCGACCAGCAGCCCCTGCCCGCCCGCCATGGCCCAGACATCCTCGGCCAGATGCGGCACCATCGGCCCCATCAACTGCGCCATGATGCGCAGCGCTGCCTTGCGCGATTCGCCGCCCGCCCTGGATTTGCCGACGGCATTGGCCAGTTCATAGATCTTGGCGACCGCCTTGTTGAAGGCGAAGCCCTGGATGGCCTTGGTGACATCGTTGATCGCCCGATGCGCGGCGCGGGTCAGGTCGGGATCCTCGGCCCCCTCGCCCGCCTCCTCGGCCAGACGCCAGACGCGGGCCAGGAACTTGTTCGCGGCCTCGGCCCCGGCGGCGGTCCACTCCACGTCACGCTCGGGCGGGCTGTCGGACAGCATGAACCAGCGCGCGGTATCGGCCCCGAAATTGGCGACGATATTGACCGGATCGACCACGTTCTTCTTGGACTTCGACATCTTGGCCGAGGGGATCACCTCGACCACCGTGCCATCTGCCAGCCTGCCGTCCGTCACATCCTCGGGCAGGTGATAGACCGGGCGGCCCCGGTCATCGCGGGTCATGTAGATCTCGTGCGTCACCATGCCTTGCGTGAACAGCGCGTCGAACGGCTCTTTCGCGCTGTCCGGCAGATGCCCGGTCTTGACCATCGCGCGGGCAAAGAAGCGCGAATACAGCAGGTGCAGGATCGCGTGCTCGATGCCGCCGATATACTGGTCCACGTTCATCCAGTAATCCGCATCCGCCCGGTCGGTCGGCGTCGCGGCATGGGGCGAGGTGAAGCGCGCGTAATACCAGGACGAATCGACGAAGGTGTCCATCGTGTCCGTCTCGCGCCGCGCCGCGCCGCCGCATTTCGGACAGGTCGCCTGCCGCCAGGTCGGGTGGCGGTCCAGCGGGTTGCCGGGCACGTCGAAGGTGACATCCTGCGGCAGCAGGACGGGCAGGTTCCCCTTGGCCTCGGGCACCGTGCCGCAGTTGTCGCAATGCAGGACCGGGATCGGGCAGCCCCAGTAACGTTGCCGCGAAATGCCCCAGTCGCGCAGGCGGAATTTCGTGACGCCCTCGCCATATCCATGGACCTCGGCATGGGCGATGGCGGCGTCCACCGCCGCCTCTCCGGTCTGGTCGGCCTGGCCCGCGAAGCCGCGCACATAGGTGACGGTTTCGGACTTCAGCGGAACGTAGGGCGCCTTGGCGACCATCGCATCGGCAGCGGCCAGATCCATGCCGCGCTCGCCAAAGGTCGCGCGGATCGGCAGGCCATATTTCGTAGCAAATTCGTGGTCGCGTTCGTCATGGGCCGGGGATCCGAAGATCGCGCCGGTGCCGTAATCCATCAGCACGAAATTCGCGATCCAGATCGGCAGTTGCCAGTCCGCATCCAGCGGGTGCCGCACGGTCAGGCCGGTGTCGAAGCCCAGCTTGGGCGCGGTCTCGATGGCTTCCTCGGTCGTGCCGATCTTGCGGCATTCCTCGACGAAGGCGGCGACCTTCGGGTCCGCTGCCGTCAGGTCGCGCACAAGCGGGTGATCCGGCGACAGCGCCACAAAAGACGCCCCCAACAGCGTATCCGGGCGGGTGGTATAGACTTCGATCTCGGCAAAAGCCTCGGGCGCATTGACGGTTTCAAACCGGAATTGCAGCCCGCGCGACTTGCCGATCCAGTTCGACTGCATCAGCCGCACCTTCTCGGGCCAGCCGGTCAGTCCGTCCAGCGCCGCCAGCAATTCGTCGGAATAATCCGAGATGCGGAAGAACCATTGCGTCAGCTCGCGCCGCTCGACCGTGGCGCCCGACCGCCAGCCCTTGCCGTCGATGACCTGTTCGTTGGCAAGCACCGTCATGTCCACCGGGTCCCAGTTCACCTGGGCCGACTTGCGAGTGACAAGGCCAGCCTCCAGCATGTCCAGGAACATCGCCTGCTGCTGGTGGACGTAATCGTCGTCGCAGGTGGCGAACTCGCGGGACCAGTCGATAGACAGGCCCAGCGGCTTCAACTGCTTCTTCATCGTGGCGATGTTGCCATAGGTCCAGTCGCGCGGATGGCCGCCCTGTTCCATCGCCGCGTTTTCCGCAGGCATCCCGAAGGCGTCCCAACCCATCGGGTGCAGGACCGAATACCCTTGTGCGCGCTTGAAGCGGGCCACAACGTCGCCCATCGTGTAGTTGCGCACATGGCCCATGTGGATGCGCCCGGACGGATAGGGGAACATCTCCAGCACGTAGTATTTCGGCCGTTCGTCGCGGATCGCGGCAAAGCTGCCCGCATCCCCCCAGGCTTTCTGCCACCGGGGTTCAAGGCTGGAAGGATCATAGGGCATCGCGGCGGACCTTTGGCATCATTCGTCGCGCCTCGGTTTATACGGCGCGGCAGGACGGGTCCATACCGTAGGGTGGGGTTCTACCCCACCCCGCCCTACAAACGCCCGTCCTGGATGCGCAGCTGGCGCGCGCGGGTCAGGATCGCGTCCTCGACCGCGCGGACGGTGCCGGGTTCGACCGCCGCGCCCCCCGGCCCTTGCAGCGACAGCTTCAGGCTGCGCGCGTCCAGCGCCGGATCGGCGATCTTGATCGTCGCGCGATAGGACCGCCCGCCGCCCGGCGGCGTGCCGTATCCGGTCTGGATCACGCCGGTAAAGGGATCCACCGTCTGCACCGGCAGGAAGTTCAGCACTTCCAGGCTGGCGTTCCACAGGTACTTGTTCACGCCGACCGTGGTGTTGGGATTTTCCGAACTCTTGAAGACATCCCAGATGGTGGTGCGCCGAACCTCGGGGCGCATGTCGGAGCCGTTGAAATCGTCTGCTTTCCGACCGCCGCCGGCACTGCCGCAGGCAGCCAGTCCTGCGCAAAGCGTCGCTGCGATCATCAGGCGCGCGGCTTGTGCGGTTTTCATGCGGTCCCCCGTTTTTCGCGTCAGGTCCCGCTTTAGCGTGGATCGCCCCCGCCCTACAAGCGGCTTGGACTGCGGGGCCTGCTCCTGTCCCGCTTTCCTTCACAAGAAGGTGTGGCCCTTGTGCATCACAGCTTTGGCTAAGGCTGGGGGCGCCGCGCGATTCCGTTGCATCATGGGAACGGAAGGGGGAAACAAGGCAGCATACCCAAGGCGGTAATGCCGGTTTGGGCATCAGAGAGACAAGAGGGAACTTGACATGAAAAAGGCTCTTATCGCCTCCACCGCGCTGGTCCTGATCGCCGGTGCCGCCGCCGCCGACGTGACCATCTCGGGTTACGGCCGCACCGGCGTGATCTATTACGAAGACGCTCAGCAGACCGGCCTCGACGCTTTCGGCGAAGAAGGCAGCGACACCCAGGTGATCTCGCGCCTGCGGATGAACATCGACGCCGCGACTTCGACCGACCAAGGCGTTGACTTCGGTGCCCGCTTCCGCATCCAGTGGGACCAGAACAGCGACAACGCCGGTGAACTGAACGCCGGCAAGCTGTATATCACCTCCAGCGGCCTGACCGTCGAAGTCGGCAACACCGAAACCGCTCTGGACTCGGCCGGCCTGCTCTACGCCACCGAACTGGGTTCGTACGACCGCTCGGTCGGCGGCAACGCCCTGGGTGCCTTCTTCGCCTACGAAAGCGAAGCCTATGCCGATGAGGACCGCCTGGGCGTCTTCGCGTCGTATGCCCTCGACAACCTCGAAGTTCGCGCGTCGTACATCGACCCGGATCAGACCGGCACTGTCGAAGACGCGGACCTGTTCGGCGACGTCAAAGAAGAATACAGCTTCTCGGTGGACTACACCTGGAACGAGCGTCTGGAACTGTCGGGCGGCTTCGCTCTGAACGGCGCTGGCAATGACGACCACGACGTGTACTTCGTCGGTGCCCGCTATGCCGTCATGGAAAACGCCCGCATCGGTCTGAACTGGATCGACAACGGCGATGCCGGCGACTACGAAGGCCAGACCTCCAGCGACCCGGACTTCGATCCTGAAAACGACGACCTGGGCAACACCGTCGCCCTGTATGGCGACTACACCCTGGCCGACGGCCTGACCAACATCGAAGCCTATATCGCCAACAACAGCGGTGACTGGGCTGCGAAAGAAACCGACAACTCGTTCGGTATCGGCGTCAACTACGACCTGGGCGGTGCCCGTCTGGGTGCTTCGATCCAGCGCGACTACCAAGAGCGCGTGACCGCCGACATGGGCGTGCGCTTCGACTTCTGATCCCCGGATCGGTCGTCAAACTTGAGGAGCGGGCCTTGCGCCCGCTCTTTTCTTTTTGTCTTGTCCCCTCATGGGACTGGATGACATCAAGCGCCGCATCAGCGCGGCAGAGGAACGGGCCGGACGCGCGCCCGGCAGCGTCACGCTGATCGCGGTCAGCAAGGTGCAGCCGCCGAATCGCGTGACCGCCGTGCTGGAGGCCGGGCACCGCGTCTTTGGCGAAAACTACGTGCAGGAAGCGCAGGGCAAATGGCCCGGCTGGCGCGCCCGCTGGCCGGGGGTCGAGTTGCACATGATCGGCCCGCTGCAATCCAACAAGGCCAAGGCTGCGGTCGAGCTGTTCGACGCCATCCATACGCTGGACCGCATGACGCTGGCCCGCAAGCTGGCGCAGCAGATCGCCCAGCAGGGCCGCAGCCCGCAGCTGTTCATCCAGGTCAATACCGGGGACGAGCCGCAGAAGGCCGGGATCCTGGCCGATGAACTGCCGGTCTTCCTGTCCTCCTGCCGCGACCTGGGCCTGTTGCCCCAGGGCCTGATGTGCATCCCGCCCGAGGACGAGGATCCCTTGTCCCATTTCCGCCTTCTGCGCGCGCTTGCGCAGGATCACGGGTTGCCGAATCTCTCCATGGGCATGAGCGCGGATTTCGAGACCGCCATCGCCGAGGGCGCCACCCATGTGCGCGTCGGATCGGCGATCTTCGGGGCGCGTGACTACGGCTAATTTCTTCTTGCGAAATGTCATGGTCCCGCGTATTCCCGGCGGCGGGACACCCTTCCCCAACGAAGGGCTTTTAGCTGGAAGGCTGACATGAAGGATCTGACGATCCCGGCTGCGCGCCCGGTCAATCCGCGCTTCTCCTCTGGCCCCTGCGCCAAGATTCCCCATTACACCCTGGACCTGTTGTCGGATGCCCCTCTGGGCCGCTCGCACCGTGCCGCCATCGGCAAGGCGAAGCTGGCCGAGGCGTTCGACCTCACGCGCGAGGTCCTGGGCGTTCCCGAAGGTTACCGCATCGGCATCGTCCCCGGTTCCGACACCGGCGCGGTCGAGATGGCGATGTGGTCCCTGCTGGGCGCACGGCCCGTCGAGATGCTGGCCTGGGAAAGCTTCGGCGAAGGCTGGGTCACGGATGCCGTCAAGCAGCTGAAGCTGGACGCGACCGTCCGCAAGGCCGATTACGGCAGGATCGTCGATTTCGCGCAGGTGGACTTTGACAAGGACGTCGTCTTCACCTGGAACGGCACGACCAGCGGCGTGCGCGTGCCGAATGGCGATGCGATCCCGGCAGACCGCGCGGGCCTGACCATCTGCGACGCGACCTCGGCCGCCTTTGCCATGGACCTGCCCTGGGACAAGCTGGATGTCGTGACCTTCAGCTGGCAGAAGGTTCTGGGCGGCGAAGGCGCGCATGGGATGCTGATCCTGTCGCCGCGCGCGGTGGAACGGCTGGAAACCTATACCCCTGCCTGGCCGCTGCCCAAGATCTTCCGCATGACCAAGGGCGGCAAGCTGATCGAAGGTATCTTCAAGGGCGAGACGATCAATACGCCGTCCATGCTGGCGGTCGAGGATTATCTGGTCGCGCTGAAATGGGCGCAGAAAATCGGCGGCGTGAAGGCGCTGATCGCGCGCGCCGATGCCAATGCCGCCGCCGTGCGCGACTTCATCGCGGACAAGGACTGGATCGCGGATCTGGCCGAGGATCCCGCCACCGCGTCCAACACCAGCGTCTGCCTGCGCTTCACCGATCCGGTCATCAAGGACGGCGCGGCCTTTGCCAAGGCCGTCGCCAAGCGGCTTGAGAAGGAGGGCGTGGCGCTTGACGCCGGCGCCTATCGCGACGCGCCCGCGGGCCTGCGGATCTGGTGCGGATCGACCGTCGAGGCCAGCGATGTCGCGGCGCTGATGCCCTGGATCGAGTGGGCCTATCGCGCCGAACTGGCCGCGCAGGCATAAGCGAAAACCGGGGGCCAGCCCCCGGACCCCCACAGAAGATGAATAGCGCCCTTGGGTGAAGGGTGCGGCATATGAGGATGAACTGACATGCCGAAGGTTCTCGTCTCCGACAAGCTGTCGGAAACCGCCGTCCAGATCTTCCGCGACCGCGGAGTCGAGGTCGATTACCTGCCCGACTTGGGCAAGGACAAGGAAAAGCTGGCCCAGGTGATAGGGCAATATGACGGCCTGGCGATCCGGTCTGCCACCAAGGTGACGGAAAAGCTGCTGGAGAACGCCACCAACCTCAAGGTGATCGGCCGCGCCGGGATCGGGGTGGACAACGTGGATATTCCGGCGGCGTCGAAAAAGGGCGTGATCGTGATGAACACGCCCTTCGGCAACAGCGTGACCACCGCCGAACATGCCATCGCCATGATGTTCGCCGTGGCCCGGCAACTGCCCGAAGCCAGCGCCTCCACCCATGCCGGGAAGTGGGAAAAGAACCGCTTCATGGGGGTCGAGCTGTTCAACAAGACCCTGGGCGTGATCGGCGCGGGCAATATCGGGTCCATCGTCATCGACCGCGCCCTGGGGCTGCACATGAAGGTGCTGGCTTATGACCCCTTCCTGTCGCCCGAGCGCGCCAAGGAGATCGGCGTGACCAAGGTGGAACTGGACGACCTGCTGGGCCGTGCGGACTTCATTACCTTCCACGTCCCCTTGACCGAAAAGACGAAGAACATCCTGTCGCGCGAGGCCATCGCCAGGCTGAAGCCCGGCGTGCGCATCATCAACTGCGCCCGCGGCGGGTTGGTGGATGAGGAGGCCCTGGCCGAGGCGCTGAAGGACGGCCGCGTCGCCGGTGCCGCATTCGATGTCTTCGCGGTCGAGCCCGCCACCGAAAGCCCGCTGTTCAACCTGCCGAACGTGGTCGTCACGCCGCATCTGGGCGCATCCACCACCGAGGCGCAGGAGAACGTGGCCCTGCAGGTAGCCGAGCAGATGTCGGATTACCTGCTGACCGGCGCGGTGCAGAACGCGCTGAACATGCCCTCGGTCACGGCCGAGGAAGCCGCTGTCATGGGCCCCTGGATCAAGCTGGCGGGCCATCTGGGCGCCTTCGTGGGCCAGATGACCGATGAGCCGATCAAGGCAATCAACGTACTTTACGATGGCGTCGCGTCCACGATGAACCTGAACGCACTGAACGCGGCGGTCATCGCGGGGGTGATGAAGGCCACGAACCCGGACGTGAACATGGTCTCGGCCCCGGTCATGGCCAAGGAACGCGGCGTGCAGGTGGCCACCACCACCCAGGACAAGGCCGGCGTCTTCGAGGGCTATATCAAGCTGACGGTCGTCACCGACTCGCGCGAACGGTCCATCGCGGGCACGGTCTTCAGCGACGGCAAGCCGCGCTTCATCCAGATCCGCGGCATCAATGTCGATGCCGAGGTGGGCGCGAACATGCTCTACACCCGCAACAAGGACGTGCCGGGGGTGATCGGCGCGCTGGGAACGACCCTGGGCGATCTGGGCGTGAACATCGCGAACTTCACCCTGGGCCGGTCGGCACAGGGCAACGACGCCATCGCCATCCTGTACCTGGACGAGCCGATCAGCGACGAGGCCCTGGCCGCGTTGCAGAAGACCGGCAAGTTCCTGCAGGCCCGCCGCTTGCAGTTCGCCGTTTGACGATCCCGCCGCGTCCCCTTACGCAAGGAGGGCGCGGCCTTTTCGCCGCGTGATGCAGCGGGGCGGTGATGCGGCTTTATGTCATTGGCGATGTCCACGGGCATCTGGACAAGCTGAAGGCAGCGCATGAGCGCATCTTCCGCGATGGCGGCCGGGACGCGGTCATCGCCCATGTGGGCGACCTGATCGACCGGGGGCCGGATTCGCGCGGTGTCGTCGAATACCTGATGACCGGCCAGGATCAGGGGCGCCCCTGGACCGTGACGCGGGGCAATCACGACCGCTTCCTGCCGCAATACCTGCTGCAGCCCGATTGGGTCGATCCGGGGCTGAGTTCCAAGCTGCACTGGACACTGCATTCGGGTCTTGGCGCGCCCGAGACGCTGCGCTCCTATGGCGTCGATACCGCCCTGCCGCCCGAACGGATGCTGGCCGAGGCGAAGCGTGCGGTGCCTGCGGAGCATGTGACATACCTTGCCTCGCTGCCGCTCTATTTCCTGCACCCGCTGGCACTGGTGGTCCATGCGGGCATCCGCCCCGGCGTCGATCTGCAGGACCAGGTCGAGGAGGATCTGGTCTGGATCCGGCAGGGCTTCCTGAACAGCCCCGTGGATCACGGCCCGCTGGTGGTCCACGGCCATACCGCCATCCAGTCTGCCACCCATTACGGCAACCGCCTGAACGTCGATGGCGGCGCAGCTTACGGTCGTCCGCTTTGCGCGGTGGTGATCGAAAAGGGCGCGGTGCATCTCTTGACCGACGAAGGCCGCGTCCCCCTGGAACCGGAGAACCTGCCATGCGAATGATCGCCGCCGCGCTGATGCTGCTGCCCGTCCTGGCCCAGGCCGAGGAAATCGCCAAGGTCGGCGTGGACTGGGTCGGCAACGACATCGTCATCGAGGCCATCCACGACCCCGACGTGGGCGGCGTGACCTGCCATCTGGCCTATTTCGAACGCTCGGTCCTGGACCGCCTCAGCCAGGGCAACTGGTTCGAGGATCCCTCGAACAGCGCGATCCAGTGCAGCCGCACCGGCCCCGTCGATGTCAGCAAGCTTCGCCCCGGTCGCCCCGAGGACGTGTTCAGCGAAGGGCGGTCGCTGCTGTTCAAGTCGCTGCGGGTCAAGCGCATCTATGACGCCGAAAACCGGGTGCTGGTCTATCTGGTCCATGCCAGCGAGTTGAGCGAAGGGTCGGCCAAGATGGCGATGTCCACGGTGCCCCTGGGGGCGGACAAGGCGGAGGGGCCGGCGGACTAGGGCCTTCGGCCTGTGGCCCTTGGGACGCGGCCGCCCACGAAATCGTGCAAATGCTGGTGATCTGGTGGACAGAATCGCCCGGCGGGATTAGAACGCCCGTCAGTCCTGTCCCCAGCACAGTGGAACATCCATGCAGGCACATCATCGAATCGCCAAATACGGCCTGGGTCAAGTCGTCCGTCACCGGAACCGGCCGTTTCGGGGCGTGATCTTCGACGTGGATCCCGAATTCGCCAATACCCAGGAATGGTACGATTCGATCCCCGAGGATGTGCGCCCGGCCAAGGACCAGCCCTTCTACCACCTTTATGCCGAAACCGAGGCGACCTACTATGTCGCCTATGTGTCCGAGCAGAACCTCGTCCCCGACCATTCGGGCGAGCCGCTAGATCATCCCGATGTCGAGGAAATGTTCGGCGACTTCGAGGACGGGCGCTATCCGCTGGCGGGCCTGCTCAACTGACGGGGGCGTAGGGCACGGTGAAGGCCAGGCAGTTGCGGTGGCCTTCGCGGTAATAGCACAGCGACTGCGTCAGCCCCTGGATCAGGAACCAGCCGAAGCCGCCTTCGGGCAGGTCCAGCGGATCAAGCGCGGGCAGGCTGCGCGGCTTCAGGCAATCGGCGGGCAGCTTGCCGCCGTCATCGGTGATCGCGCAGGACAGGCCGCTGTCCTGCATGACGATGCACAGATGCATGGACCCTGAACCGACGCCCTGGGTGGCGGCATGTTCGGCCACGTTGTTCATCACCTCGGCCAGGACCAGCTCCAGACGGCCCAGGGCATCGGCATCGACCGCCGCCGCGAAACGGGCGCGCAGGTCGGTCAGCGCCTGGCGGACATCATGGGGATCGGCCTGCAGCACGCGATGGAACATCGGCTGGACCCGCGGCGCCGGCTGCGGACTGGACCCGGCATTCTGCCGTTCGGTATGGGGCATCGTTACTCTACTCCTGTTGGGTGGCGACGGGGCGGATGTCGAAGACACTGTCCATCCGCGTCAGCCGGAACACGCGTTCCACATTGGGGGTCAGCCCGTCCAGGACCAGCGGAAGGGCTTCGGGAAGGGCCTTGCGCACCGCGATCATCGCCCCCAGGCCCGAACTGTCCATGAAATCGACGCGGCGCATGTCCAGCCGGACCGGCTTCTTCCCGCGCAGCACGATTTCGCGCAGGCGGTCCTTGAACCGGGTGGCGATGGCCGCGTCGATGCGCGCTTCATCGACGATGACGACCAGTTGGGCTTCGGTTTCGGTGACGATCAGCTGCATCTTGTTCCCCTGCGCTTCCGTCACCAGCCTTACGGAAAAAAGGTTACCATCCGGTAAGCGCGGCAGCGGATTTGCATTCGCGGTCCTGACCGATCCCATCCTGCCCGAAACTTCGGCATGATGGCTGCTTTCCCCTGACGGATGCCCATGTTCCGGGTTGCCCCTGCGGAACTTTCGCGCAGCATCCGCCTTTTCCCATTGGACTTGGCAAAAACCGTCCCCGATCATCGGGGAAAGAGGCCTGCGAAGGGTCCGGTGTCAGCGGGTGGATTGATGACGTATTACAACGAGATGTATGAGGGATCGCGGGTCCGCGGACCCTATGCGCGCCTGAGCCAGTGGGTCGATACCATGCCGGGCGATTTCCGGCAGATGAAGCAGGCCGAGGCCGAGGCCCTGTTCCGCCGAATCGGCATCACCTTCGCGGTCTATGGCGAAGGCGGCGACCCAGACCGGCTGATTCCCTTCGACATGATGCCCCGCGTCTTCGAACAGGCCGAATGGCGCCGTCTGGAACGCGGTATCAAGCAGAGGGCGCGGGCGCTGAACGCCTTTCTGCGCGACGTCTATGGCCGGGCCGAGATCGTGCGCGCGGGCCGCATCCCCGCCCGGCTGGTTTACCAGAACGACGCCTATGAAAAGGCCGTGGTGGGCGTCGTGCCCCCGCGCGGCGTTTACAGCCACATCATCGGCATCGACCTGGTGCGCACCGCCAGGGACGAGTTCTTCGTGCTGGAGGACAACTGCCGCACGCCCTCGGGCGTCAGCTACATGCTGGAAAACCGCGAGATCATGATGCGCATGTTCCCCGGCCTGTTCCGCGGCAACCGGATCGAGCCCGTGGACCAGTATCCCGATCTTCTGCGCCGCACGCTGGAATCGGTCGCGCCCGCCAAGTGCCACGACCGCCCCACCTGCGTGATCCTGACGCCCGGCCATTTCAACAGCGCCTATTACGAGCACAGCTTCCTGGCCAACCTGATGGGCGTCGAACTGGTCGAGGGGGCCGACCTGTTCGTGGACGGCGAGTTCGTCTTCATGCGCACGACCCAGGGACCGAAGCGCGTCGATGTCATCTATCGCCGGATCGACGATCCCTTCCTGGATCCCCTGTGCTTCCGCCCCGATTCGATGCTGGGCGTGCCGGGGCTGATGGATGTCTATCGGTCCGGGGGCGTGTCGATCTGCTCGGCGCCGGGCGCGGGCGTGGCGGATGACAAGGCGATCTATACCTTTGTCCCCGAAATGGTCCGCTTCTATCTGGGGGAAGAACCCCTGTTGCAGAACGTCCAGACCTGGACGCTGTGGAAGGACGACGACTATAAATACGTCATGGAGAACCTGCCCGACCTGGTGGTGAAGGAGGTCCATGGATCGGGCGGCTATGGCATGCTGGTCGGCCCAAAATCCACCAAGGAGGAGATCGAGACCTTCCGCAAGAAGATCGAGACTAATCCCGGCAACTATATCGCCCAGCCGACGCTGGCGCTGTCCACCTGCCCCACCTTCGTCGAGGAAGGCCTGGCGCCGCGCCATGTGGACCTGCGGCCCTATTGCCTCTGCGGCGACCGGATCGAGCTTGTGCCGGGGGGCCTGACCCGCGTGGCGCTGCGCGAGGGCAGCCTTGTCGTGAACTCGTCGCAGGGCGGGGGCGTCAAGGACACCTGGGTTCTGTCGGAATAAGGGGGTCCAGACATGCTCAGCCGCACCGCCGCCAACCTGTTCTGGATGGGCCGCCACCTGGAGCGCGCCGACACCGCCGCCCGCCTGCTGGACGTGGGCCAGCGCATCACGCTGCTGCCCAACACCGCCGCGGGCTATCAGAACGAATGGAACTCGCTGTTGCAGGCGTCCGGCACCGCCAACCTGTTCGCCGAAAAATACGGCGAGATCAGCCAGGAAAACATCGAGGAGTTCATCTTCTTCGACCGCGACAACCCGTCATCGGTCCTGTGCTGCGTCGAAAAGGCGCGCGAGGCGGGGCGGATCGTGCGCACCGCCCTGACCAGCCAGGTCTGGGACGCGCTGAACGTCGCCTATCAGGAGCTGCGCAAGATCGAGAAGACGCCGCGCGACCGGCTGGACACGGGCTCGCTGACGGATTTCACGACCAGCCACACCTCGACGGTGCGCGGCGCGATCAACGCCACGCAGTTGCGCAACGACGGCTGGCATTTCATGAACCTGGGCTATGGGCTGGAACGCGCGGATGCGACGGCGCGGCTGCTGGACGTGAAGTATTACGTCCTGCTGCCCCGGATCGAATTCGTGGGATCGGGACTGGACACCTATCAATGGCAGGTGATCCTGCGGGCGTTGTCGGCGCACCGGTCCTATCACTGGGCATATGGCGGCGACATCACGGCGGGACGGGTCGCGGATTTCCTGATCCTCAACGGGGAAAGTCCCCGGTCGCTGATTACCTCGCTTTACGAGGCGGTCTGGAACCTGGAGGGCCTCGCCAAGCGATACGGGGAAACCGTGCCCACCACCGCGCGGGACAAGGCGCGCGAGGTGCTGGGCCGATTGCAGGCCCATGACATCGACATGATCTTCGACGAAGGGCTGCACGAATTCCTGACCTGGTTCATTACCGAGATCGGCACGATCTCGAACCTGGTGCACGAGGATTACCTGCTGGGGGGATCGTGATGAAGCTGCGCATCGTTCACCAGACGGTTTACCGCTATGACCGGCCGGTCAGGAACCTGGTGCAAAGCCTGCGGCTGACGCCCTCGGTCTTCGAAGGGCAGCGGACGCATGATTGGGCGATCGACGTGACCGGCGGCCTCCGCGGCCCCGGCTTCCGCGACGGCGCCGGCGACTGGATCGAGGGCTGGACCCTGCGCGGCCCGACCGAGGAGGTCGTCGTCACCATCACCGGCCGGGTCGAGACGCGCGACACGGCGGGCGTGTTGCGCGGCCACCGCGAATTGATCCACCCGCTGGCCTATGGGCGCGATACGGCCGCGACCCGACCCGACGCGGCGCTGCGCGAACTGGCGGCATCGGTCACGGATGCCGCCGATCCGCTGGACCTGGCGCACAGGCTGTCGGCTGCCGTGGCGGATGCCATCGCCTATGTGCCCGGCCAGACCGGCTTCCACACCACGGCGGCCGAGGCCTTGGCGCAGGGCGAAGGCGTCTGCCAGGACCATGCCCATGCCCTGATCGCGGTGGCCCGCCAGCGCGGCCTGCCCGCGCGCTATGTGTCGGGCTATCTGCACGCCGATGCTTCGGGGCAGGCGCATGAGGCCGCCCATGCCTGGGCCGAGATCCATGTGGAAGGGCTTGGCTGGGTGGGCTTCGATCCCGCGAACCGCTGCTGTCCCGACGAACGCTATGTCCGGCTGGGATCGGGGCTGGATGCGTCCGACGCGGCCCCCATCCGGGGTATCGCGGCGGGCCGGGGGACCGAGACGCTGGACGTGGCCGTCAATGTCGAGGAGGTCGAGCGTTTCCAGAGCCAGAGTCAGACACAAAGCTGACGCGCAGGCAGTCGCGTCCGGCGAAAGCATGATTGCGACCCGGCCCCGTGCCGACTAGATTGCGGGCCGATCGAGAACGGGAAAGACGCAGCCATGACCTATTGCGTCGGCTTGAAGCTGAATGCCGGACTGGTGCTGCTGTCGGACACGCGCACCAATGCGGGCCTGGACAACATCGCCTGCTATCGCAAGATGTTCTTCTTCGAACAGCCGGGCGAACGCGCCATCGTGGTGATGACCGCCGGATCGCTGTCCGTCACCCAGACCACCCTGGCCCGGCTGAACGAGGCCATCAACGACGAGATGGCGGACGAGACGACCTCGATCATGAAGGCGCAGACCATGCTGCAGGTCGCCACGATCATCGGCGACACGCTGTCGCGCACCCGGCGCGAGATCGCGGAACAATGCCGCGACCTGCGCCAGCAGGCCTCGGCCAGCATGATCGTCGCGGGCCAGCGCTGCGGCGGCGACATGCGCATGTACCTGATCTATCCCGAGGGCAATTTCATCGAGGCGACCGAGGACACGCCCTTCCTGCAGATCGGCGAGCACAAATACGGCAAGCCGATCCTGGACCGCGTGGTCACGCCCGCGACCAGTCTGGCCGACGCGCAAAAGGCGGTGCTGCTGTCGATGGATTCCACGCTGCGGTCGAACCTGTCGGTCGGAATGCCGCTGGATCTGGCGGTCATCGAGGCGGGCGCCTGCGCCGTCACCAGCCGCCGCCGCATCATGGAGGGCGATGCCGATTTCGCCAGGATGAGCGCGGCCTGGTCTGCCGCCCTGCGCGACAGCTTCGTCAAGGTCAGCATCTGAATTCCGCGCGTCACGGCAACACAGATTTGCCTGCAAAGCCTGTTGAGCCGCGCGTGACGCGACGTTAAACGGGTCCACCATCCCGGAGGATCCCCATGAGCGAAAAGACCGGCAACCGCGCCCGCATCACCCCCGAAGAGGCGCTGGCCTATCACATGGAGCCGCGTCCGGGGAAATTCGACGTGGTCGCATCCACCCCCATGACGACGCAGCGCGACCTGTCGCTGGCCTATTCGCCGGGCGTCGCCGTTCCCGTCCAGGCCATCGCCGACCGGCCCGAGACGGCCTATGACTATACCACCAAGGGCAACATGGTCGCCGTGATTTCCAACGGCACCGCCATCCTGGGGATGGGGAACCTGGGGGCGCTGGCCTCGAAGCCGGTGATGGAAGGCAAGGCGGTTCTGTTCAAGCGCTTCGCCGACGTGAACGCCATCGACATCGAACTGGACACCGAGGACGCCGACGAATTCATCAACGCCGTCCGCCTGATGGGTCCGACCTTCGGCGGCATCAACCTGGAAGACATCAAGGCGCCCGAATGCTTCATCATCGAGCAGCGCCTGAAGGAGATCATGGACATCCCGGTCTTCCATGACGACCAGCACGGCACGGCGGTGATCTGCGCGGCGGGCCTGCTCAATGCGCTGGAACTGTCGGGCAAGAAGATCGAGGACGTGCGGATCGTCCTGAACGGCGCGGGTGCCGCCGGGATCGCCTGCCTTGAACTGCTGAAATCCATGGGCGCGCGGCATGAGAACTGCATCATGGCCGACACCAAGGGCGTCATCTACCAGGGCCGGACCGAGGGGATGAACCAGTGGAAATCGGCCCATGCGGTCGTGACGGATGCCCGCACGCTGGAGGACGCGATGAAGGGCGCCGACGTGTTCCTGGGCGTCAGCGCCAAGGGCGCGGTGACGCAGGCGATGGTCGAAAGCATGGCCGAGAACCCGGTGATCTTCGCCATGGCGAACCCCGACCCCGAGATCACGCCCGAGGACGCCCATGCCGTCCGCCCCGACGCCATCGTCGCCACGGGCCGGTCCGATTATCCGAACCAGGTGAACAACGTCCTGGGCTTTCCCTACCTGTTCCGCGGTGCCTTGGACATCCACGCCCGCGCCATCAACGATGAGATGAAGATCGCCTGCGCCGAGGCCTTGGCGAAACTGGCGCGCGAGGATGTCCCGGACGAGGTCGCCGTGGCCTATGGCCGCAAGCTGCAGTTCGGGCGCGACTACATCATCCCGACGCCCTTCGATCCGCGCCTGATCCATGTGGTGCCGCCTGCCGTGGCGCGTGCGGGGATGGAGACCGGGGTCGCCCGCCGCCCGATCATCGACATGGAGGGCTATGTCCAGGCGCTGAAGAACCGCATGGATCCGACAGCCGCGATCCTGCAGGGCATCCATGCCCGCGCCCGCCAGAGCCAGGCCCGCATGATCTTCGCCGAGGGCGACGATCCCCGCGTGCTGCGCGCCGCCGTTGCCTGGCAGCGCGGCGGCATGGGCCAGGCCCTGGTCGTCGGGCGCGAGGCCGAGGTGAAGGCCGAACTGGAAGCCGCCGGCCTGGGGGACGCCATCCGTGAGTTGACGGTGGTGAACGCCGCCAATTCCCGGCATCTGGATGCCTATCACGAATTCCTTTACGCCCGCCTGCAGCGCCGGGGCGTGGACCGCGAGGATGTGCTGAAGCTGGCCAATCGCGACCGCCATATCTTTGGCGCCCTCATGCTGGCCCATGGCCATGGCGACGGGCTGGTGACCGGCGCCACGCGCAAGAACGCGCATGTCCTGGCGCAGCTTGGCAATGTCTTCGACCTGCGCCCGCAGGATGGCGCGGTGGGCATCAGCGCCGTGCTGCACAAGGGCCGGATCGTGCTGATCGGCGACACGCTGGTCCATGAATGGCCCGAGGCCGAGGATCTGGCCGACATCGCCATCCGGGGCGCCGCCGTGGCGCGGGGCCTGGGCCTGGAGCCGCGCGTGGCCTTCCTGTCCTTCTCGACCTTTGGCCACCCGATCAGCGAACGCGCCATCAAGATGGCCGAGGCGCCGAAGGTTCTGGACCGCCGCGTCGTCGATTTCGAATACGAGGGCGAGATGACCGTGGACGTGGCGCTGAACATGGAATCGGCCGCGCGCTATCCCTTCAGCCGGTTGACGGGACCGGCGAACGTGCTGGTGGTGCCCGCGCGGCATTCGGCATCCATCAGCGTCAAGCTGATGCAGGAAATGGCGGGCGCCACGGTGATCGGCCCGATCCTGACGGGCGTGCCGCAGCCGATCCAGATCTGTTCCACCACCTCGACGGTGAACGACATCCTGAACATGGCGGCGATTTCGGCAGGCGGACTGGGAACGGCCCGCTGACGGATCAGGCGAGAGGCTCGCCCTTGGCGGGGGCCTGGGCCGGATCGATCCCGTGCCGCGCGGCGGCGCGGGCCAGCCAGGTGCCGGCCGGCGGCAGCCCGCGATGGTGGGTCCACAGATAGCGCTTGGTATAGCCGAAGATATGGACCGACCGGGTGTCGGGATGCTGGATCATCGCGTCCGGCACGCCTGGGCGCCACAGCAGGGGCAGGCTTGCGCGAAACAGGGGATAGAAGACCTGCGGCGGGGCGGCATGGGCGATTTCGCCGCTTTCCCGCAGCGCATGGCCCAGAAGCCGGGGGCCGGTATCGCCCCAAGGCAGATCCTGCGGCCCCAGCCTGTCCTGCTTGCGCTTGCGGGCCAGCCAGGCCTCGTCCGCCCAGGGGGGCTCGATCCGGTCACGCGACAGGACATTCGCCATGAAGGACAGCGCGGGCGATTCGGATGGCATCGCCATGACGCCGGACAGGACCGTGCCCTCGTTGTTGAGGCCCAGGGCATAGCCGTCGCGGAGCGCGAACGGCGCCACGCAATAGGCATCCATATCGACCCAGATCATCCGCCTTTGCCGCAGCAATGCGACCCGGAACAGGTCGGACCAGACGGCAAGCTGCTTGCGCCCCGGCCCATCCGATGCGAAGCCCGGCGTGGGCAGGATCGTGGCCGCATCCTCGATGCGCACGCCCTCGGGGATGCCGCCGACCGGATGGCCCAGATACAGCGTGAAATCCGCGCCCTGGTCCAGATAGGACCGGATCACCATCTGCTCGACAAAGGACAGGTCTTCCCCGGCCCAGAACGACGCGACGGGCAGCGGCCAGGATGTCACGGCCGCCCGTCTCCGCGCGCCATGGCCAGCGCGAATTGCCGCTGGCGTTCGCGGAACCGCGCGCGGTCGGCATCGTCATATTCGCCAGCGCAGCGGTGGCAGCACACGCCGTCCTCGTATTCCGGGCGGTCGCGGTCCTCGGGGGCCAGCGGGCGGCGGCAGGCGTGGCAAAGCCCGTGGCGGCCTTGCTGCAAGCCGTGGGTCAGGCTGACCCGCTGATCGAAGACGAAGCATTCGCCCTGCCACAGGCTGTCCTGTTCGGGCACGTCCTCAAGGTATTTCAGGATCCCGCCCTTGAGGTGAAAGACCTCCTCGACCCCCTGCGACAGCAGCCAGTTCGTCGATTTCTCGCAGCGGATGCCGCCGGTGCAGAACATGGCGATGCGCTTGCCCGCGAAACGGTCCGCATTGGCCTGCCACCAGGCGGGAAAGTCGCGGAAGGACCGCGTGCCGGGATCGACGGCGCCCGCGAATGTGCCGATCTCGACCTCGTAGTCGTTGCGGGTGTCGATCACCGCCACGTCGGGCGCCGCGATCAGCGCGTTCCAGTCGGCGGGATCGACGTAATGCCCGACCGCCCCGCGGGGGTCCACATCGGGCTGGCCCATGGTCACGATCTCGCGCTTCAGGCGCACCTTCATCTTGCCGAAGGGCATGGTTTCCGCCGTGCTTTCCTTCCAGTCCAGACCCGCGCAGCCCGGCAGGGCGCGGATATGGGCCAGCATCGCGTCCACCCCCTCGCGCGGGCCGGCGATGGTGCCGTTGATGCCTTCAGCCGCCAGCAGCAGCGTGCCGCGCACGCCATAGGCGCAGGCGACCGATGCCAGCGGGCCCTTCAGGGCGGCGGGATCGGGAAAGCGGGTAAAGTGATACAGCGCGGCGACGATCAGCATGGGCCGGGCCATAGCCAGCAATCCCTGCCCTTTCAAGACAGGACCATTGACCCCGCGCGCATCAGTTTCTAGGCATTGTCACAATCGTGTAAGGGGGCAGGATGGCACGCGCATTGATCGTGATCGACATGCAGGTCGATTTCTGCCCCGGCGGCGCCCTGGCCGTGGCAGGGGGCGATGAGATCATGGCTCCGATCAACGCGCTGATGGGCGATTTCGACGCGGTGGTGCTGACCCAGGACTGGCATCCGGCGGACCACGCCAGCTTTGCGGCCAACCATCCGGGCGCCGATCCGTTCAGCGTCACGCAGATGCCCTATGGTCCGCAGGTGCTGTGGCCCGCCCATTGCGTGATCGGCACGACGGGCGCGGATTTCCACCCCGGCCTGGATCTGTCGCGCGCCGATCTGGTGATCCGCAAGGGGTTCCGGGCGCAGATCGACAGCTATTCGGCGTTCTTCGAAAACGACCGCCGGACCCCCACCGGCCTTGCCGGATACCTGCGCGACCGGGGCCTGACGGATCTGTCCTTCGTGGGCCTTGCCCAAGATTTCTGCGTCGCCTGGAGCGCGATCGACGCGGCAAAGCTGGGCTTCACCGCCACGGTGATCGAAGGCGCGACCCGCGCCATCGACCTGGACGGCAGCCGCGACCGCGCCCGCGCCGACATGCGCGCCGCCGGCGTCATTCTGGAGTAAGCCGATGGTCGATATCGCCACCCGCGTCTATAACCACCATTGGAAGATCGACCCGATCATCCGGTCGCTGATCGACACCGACTTCTACAAGCTGTTGATGTGCCAGTCGATCTTTCGCAACCGGCCCGACACGACCGTCCAGTTCCGCCTGATCAACCGCACCAGGTCCATCCGCCTGGCCGACCTGATCGACGAGGCCGAACTGCGCCAGCAACTGGATCACGTCCGGGATCTGTCGCTGACGCGCGGGGAATCGACCTGGCTGCGCGGCAATACCTTCTATGGCAAGCGCCAGATGTTTCGCCCCGATTTCATGGAGTTCCTGGAAAACCTGCGCCTGCCCCCCTATCACCTGGAAAAGCGCAACGGGCAGTATGAACTGACCTTCGAGGGCCGCTGGCCCGAGGTGATGCTGTGGGAAATCCCGGCGCTTGCGATCCTGATGGAATTGCGGTCCCGCGCCGTCCTGCAAACCCTGGGGCGGTTCGAGTTGCAGGTGCTCTACGCCCGCGCCATGACCCGCCTTTGGGAAAAGATCGAGGTGCTGCGCACCCTGCCCGACCTGCTGATCGCCGATTTCGGCACCCGCCGCCGCCACAGCTTTCTGTGGCAGGACTGGGCCGTGCAGGCCATGATCGAAGGCCTGGGCAAGCGCTTCACCGGCACATCGAACTGCCTCATCGCCATGCGCCGCGACATCGAGGCCATCGGCACCAATGCGCACGAACTGCCCATGGTCTATGCAGCCCTTGCCGACACGGACGAGGAATTGCGCCGCGCCCCCTACGAGGTTCTGGCCGACTGGCACGAGGAGCATGACGGCAACCTGCGCATGATCCTGCCCGATACCTACGGGACCGAAGGCTTCCTGAAAGGGGCCCCCGACTGGCTGGCAGGCTGGACCGGCATCCGCATCGACAGCGGCGATCCGGCGGCGGGCGCGGAAACCGCGATCCGCTGGTGGCAGGAGCGCGGCGAGGATCCGCGCCAGAAGCTGGTGATCTTCTCGGACGGGCTGGATGTGGACAAGATCGTCGAACTGCACCACCAGTTCCACGGCCGCGTCAAGGTCAGCTTCGGCTGGGGCACGCTGCTGACCAACGACTTCCGGGGCCTTGTCGCGGGCGACGGGCTGGCGCCCTTCAGCCTGGTCTGCAAGGCGGTGTCCGCCAATGGCCGCCCCACGGTCAAGCTGTCGGACAACCCCGCCAAGGCGACCGGCCCGGCTGCGGAAATCGCGCGCTATCGCCGGGTTTTCGGCGTGGACCAGCAGGCGCGGCTGGACGTGGTGGTCTGACGGGCTAGATCCCCGCCAGCCGCAGCATCGCCAGGCAGCACAGCCCGCTCAGCAAGGCCGTGACCGGCACGGTGACCACCCAGGCGGCGGTGATCGTGACCACATGGCTGCGGCGGATCAGCTGGCGGCGGCGGCGTTCCTCGACCGGCAGGTCGGCGCGCTTGCGCTCGGCCCGGCGGTCCAGCATCTCGCGCACGAAGCCCACGCCGAAGACGCCCCCCACGGCCACATGGGTGGATGACACCGGCAACCCCCGGCTGGAGGCGATCAGCACGATCATCGCGGTCGCCAGCGTGATGCAAAAGGCGCGGGCCGGGTTCAGCCGGGTGATCCCCTCACCGATGACGCCCACAAGCTGCCGCCCGAACAGCAGCCCGCCAAGCGCCATGAAAGTGCCCGCCACCGCCAGCAGCAGCAAGGGCACCGGAAGCGGCGCCTGATGCGCCGGGGTCAGGATCACCAGCAGCGGCCCGGCGACATTGCCCGCATCGCCCGCCCCGTGGGCAAAGGCCATCATCACGGCGGCAAACAGCAGGGGCTGGCGCAACAGGCGCTTCATGCCCAGCCTGTCACCCGAGGCCTCGGCCAGGATGCGGCCGACGCGGCGGCGCATCAGGGCCGCGGTCGCAAGACCCGCCACCGCACCGGGCAGCAGGGCCGCGGGCAGGCGCAGCGACAGGACGGGCAGCAGCGTCACGATAAAGGCCACGAACAGCCCGACCATCGCGCCGATCATCGGCGGCAGCCAGGCGCGGGCCGCAGCGCCGCGATCCGGCGCCTCGGCCACCTTGATGCGCAAGAGCGCCAGCAGCGCCCCGGCCAAGGCCGCTGCCGCCAGGGGCGTCAGCATCCAGGCCAGCGCCATGGCCGCGATCCCGCCCCAGGACATGGCCTGGGCCCCGGCCGCAGCCAGCCCCGCCCCGGCAATCGCGCCCACGATGGAGTGAGAGGTCGAGACCGGCAGGTTCGCCGCCGTGGCGACCGTGATCCAGCCCGCCGCCGCGATCAGCGCGGCCAGCATGACAATCTGCCCGCCCGCGCCGGACAGAACCGCGATGTCCACGATTCCCTCGGCCAGCCGGTGGGTGACGGCCTGGCCCGCCAGCGTGGCGCCCGCGATCTCGGCCAGGCCCACAAGCACAAGGCCGGGTCCGACGGCGATAGCGCCCGCCCCCACCGCAGGCCCAAGCGAATTCGCGATGTCATTGGCCCCGATCGACAGGCCCAGCCAGCCCGCCACGATGAAGCCCCCGCCGATGGCGACCAGGCCGGGCTGCTGGCCGGTGACGCCCAGGGTCAGGAAGATCAGCGACACCGCCAGAAGGATGCCCGCCCCCAGGCGCAGGATCGGGCGCACGGCATGAAACAGGGCGGATTCGGCAACCGTGATCCGCCCCAAGTCCTTGTCGAGCGTGCGAAAGTCGCGGTCTGGCCTGGTCATCCCCGCATGTCAGCCGGGCGGCGGCGGCAATGCAAGCAGGATTTCCCTCAAGCCCGGCTCGGCCACCAACCGCGCGGCCTCCTGCGGGGAAAACCAGCGGTGCCTGCGTTGCCTGGCTTCGGGAAAGTCGGGGCGCAGGCGGTCGGCATCCATCAGGAAAACCCGCACCTCGACCGGGATGGCATAGCCGCTGTCCTGTTCCTTGTCATACCGGTAGCGGCCGATCTCGGTGTCATGGACACGGCCCTGAACCCCCGCCTCCTCCCAAGCCTCGGTGGCGGCGGCGCCGGGCAGGGTCTTGCCCTTCATGGGCCAGCCCTTGGGGATGACCCAGCGGCCGGTGCCCCGACTGGTGATCAGCAGGACATCGCCCGTCGCCGGGCAGCGGCAGAGCGCGCCGACCTGCATGGCGGGGGGACGCCAGCCCAGCAGAAAGCGCAGCGATTGGCGCCAAGGCTTCATTCCCCGTCCTCCACCCGGCCGCGAAGGGCCTTGACCTCTCCTCGCGTGGCCTTGGCTTTCAGGCGGCGCTGCTGGCTGCCCCAGGTGGGCTTGGTGGCCACGCGGCGCTTGACGGGTTCGGCCGCGCGCCCGATCAGTTCGGCCAGCCGTTCGCGCGCGATCTCGCGGTTGCGCGCCTGGCTGCGGGTTTCCTGCGACAGGATCACCACCGCGCCGTCGCGGGTCCAGCGCCGCCCGGCCAGCCGTTCCAGGCGGCGCTTGACGAGATCGGACAGGTTGGGGGACCGCGCGGCCTCGAACCGCAGTTCGACCGCGGTCTCGACCTTGTTGACGTTCTGCCCGCCCGGTCCCTGGGATCTGGTGAACTGTTCGGTCAGTTCCCATTCCTCGATGGTGATGGTGTCGGTGACATGCAGCATGGCCGGGAAATATCGCGCAAAAAAGACGGCGTGAAAAGCGCCGCCCATCATGAAACGTAATTGGTCAAGAAAGGGTTGCGC
Source organism: Paracoccus sp. SSK6 (assembly GCF_039770665.1). Taxonomy (NCBI): domain Bacteria; kingdom Pseudomonadati; phylum Pseudomonadota; class Alphaproteobacteria; order Rhodobacterales; family Paracoccaceae; genus Paracoccus; species Paracoccus sp. SSK6. The sequence goes on from NZ_JBDPNJ010000003.1 coordinate 40,440, forward strand.
CCCTGTCAGGGCGTCAGCCCGACCCCGCAGCTTTCCGGCCAATGGGCAAAGGGCAGCACCGCGCCGTCGTTGCGGCTTCTAGCGACGCGGGACAGATCGACATCGGCGAAAACCCAGCCCGGCTGGTCCATCGCGCCTTCCGCGATGATCCCGGTTTCCGGCCAGAACCCGTCGGGCGGGCCATAGACCGCCCCCCGCCCCCGGTTTTCATCCAGGGCGGGCATCCAGTCGCAGGCGCCGACGGTGGGCGCCTGGACCACGACACACTGGCTTTCCAGGGCACGCGCCATGGCGCCGATGCGGACGCGGTTAAAGCCCGCGACCGTGTCCGTGCAGCTTGGCACCAGCAACAGTTCGACCCCCGCCTGCGCCAGCACACGGCCCAGCAACGGGAATTCGCTGTCATAGCAGATCAGGATGCCGATCCGGCCCAGGGCCGTGTCGAAGACCCGCAGGCCAGGGGCGCCTGTCACATCCCAGTCCTCGCGCTCGAACCGGGTCATGATCTGCTTGTCCTGATGGCCGATCATGCCTTGGGGACCGTAAAGGACCGCGCGGTTGACCGGGCGCGGCCCGTCGAAGACCGGGCCCGAGGCGCCGAGGATATGGCAGTCATGCGTCGCCGCCAGCCGCAGGTGCAGCGCATGGACCGCGTCCCAATGCTCTGCCACCTCGTGCAGGGAGGCTTCCAGATCGCCCGCGACCTCGCGTCCGCCCAGCGATGCAAGCTCCATCGCGCCGTATTCGGGAAAGACCAGCAGGTCGGCGCCTGCGGCATCCGCAACCCAGCGGGCCAGCTTGGCCTCGTAATCGGCGAAGCTGTCGAACCAGTCGATCGGATAGGCGGCGGCGGCGATCTTCACAGGTGGCGCATCCAGAATTGCAGGGGCTTTTCGGTCTCGGCCTCGTCGCCCAGATCCTTCCAGGAGAAATGCGCGATGACGCCGGGCAGGGGCTGATAGCCGCGCTTGCGCCAGAAATCGTCCAGCGGGCGGTATCCTTCGGGACGCGCCGGATGATCGGCGGGGCGGATCACGCTGCAAAAGGCGCTGTAGGTCAGGCCAAGGTCGCGCGCATGGGCCTCGCGCGCGTCGAAAAAGGCATGGCCGATGCCTTGGCCGCGATAGTCGGGCAGCAGCACGGATTCGGCGCAATAGAAGATCTGGTCCAGGGGTTCGGGACGGTCGGCAAAGGCCGCCGCGAAATCGGCGGCGTGATCGGCCATGGGCGCGCCAGTCGCGGCGCCGACGACACGGGTGCCGTCCATCGCGGCCACAACCACCGCGCCCGGCGACTGATAGGCGCGCAGGTAGTCGCGTTCGTAATCCTGGTCCCCGTCATAGAGATAGGGGAAATCGCGGAACACCCGGATGCGCAGACGCGCGACATCTTCCAGCGCGGCGGCCAGCGCCTCTCCGGTCAGGACGCGCGTCGTGACGCTCATTGGCTGACCTGCCGCGTCCAGTCGGCCAGGTTGTAATAGGTCGTGACCCGCGCGATCCTGCCGTCGCGGATGGTGAAGAACGTCCCGGCGGGCAGGCGATAGGTCTGGCCCCTGGCGGGCGGCAGGCCTTCGTCGGTCTTCAGATAGGTGCCGTTCACCACGAATTCCGCCGCCGCGCGGTCGCCCGCCTCGTTGGCGAAGATCACCATGTCGGTCAGGGTTTCCTTGTAGCTGCTGGTCATATGGGCGTTGAATTCGGAAAACAGCGCCTTGCCGCGCCGGATGCCGCCTTCGTTGACGTGGTGTTCCACATCGTCGTGCAGCAAGGCCAGCATGTCGTCGGTGCGGCCCGCGTTGAAGGCATCGTAATAGGCGGCGATCAAAGATTTTGTGTCCATTTGCCCCTCTCGTGCGTTTGCCATCCTCTAGCGCAAGGCGCGGCCCGCGTCACTTGGTCCGAAGGGACCAATCCCTTGAAAAACCGGGCCAAGCTGCTAGCGCTTGAACCAACCATTGCGCATAAAGGATTCGCGCCCATGATCAACAAATCCAACCTTGGCCATCGTGAGATCACCTGCTTCAAGGCTTACGACGTTCGCGGCGAACTGGGCAAGAACCTCGACACGGACGTGGCCTATCGGATCGGCCGCGCCTTCGCCCAGGCGCGCGCGGCCAAGCGCGTGGTAGTGGGCCGCGACAGCCGCGAAACCTCGCCGGAACTGGCCGCCGCGCTGATCGAGGGGCTGACCGATGGCGGCGCCGACGTGCTGGACCTGGGTTTGGCGGGGACCGAGGAGGTCTATTTCCACACCGGATTCCACGACACCGATGGCGGGATCGAGGTCACGGCGTCCCACAACCCGATCAACTACAACGGCATGAAGATCGTGGGGCGCGGATCGGCGCCGTTGGATCCGGCGACCGAGCTGCCGCCGATCGTGGAGCTTGCGACCAGCGGCCAGTTCGCGCCGGCCACCAAGGGCAGCGTGACCGATTTCAGCGGTGCCCGCGCCGAATATGCCAAGGCCATGGCGGATTTCGTGGATGTCTCGGTGCTGAAGCCGATGAAGATCGTGGTGAACGCCGGGAACGGCACGGCGGGGCCGACCTTTGACGCGATTGCCGACGAACTGCTGAAGCGCGGCGCCCCGCTGACTTTCGTGCGGATGCACCACAACGTGGACAGCAGTTTCCCGAACGGCATTCCAAACCCGCTGCTGCCGGAAAACCAGCCGGTGACGGTGGAAAAGGTGAAATCCGAAAACGCCGATCTGGGCGTGGCCTGGGACGGCGATTTCGACCGCTGCTTCTTCTTCGACGAGAACGGCCGCTTCATCCCCGGCGAATATATCGTGGGCCTTCTGGGCGCGGCCTTCTTGGAAAAATCCCCGGGCGAGAAGATCGTCCACGACCCCCGCGTCATCATGAACACCCGCGCCATGATCGAGGAAGCGGGCGGCGAGGCCGTGGTCAGCAAGACCGGACACGCCTTCATCAAGCGCAAGATGCGCGACGTGGGCGCGATCTATGGCGGTGAGATGTCGGCGCATCATTACTTCCGCGACTTCTATTACTGCGACAGCGGCATGATCCCCTGGCTGCTGATGATCGAATTGCTGTCCCGCAAGGGCCAGACGCTGGCCGAACTGCTGGAGGAGCGGATGCGGCTGTATCCGTCCTCGGGCGAGACGAACTATCACATCGACGACCCCGACGCGGCGATTGCCCGGCTGATTGCGAAGTATGAACCGCAGGCACAGGGCCGCGACGACCTGGACGGCGTGTCGCTGGATTTCGGCAACTGGCGCTTCAACCTGCGCAAATCGAACACCGAACCCGTGGTGCGGCTGAACCTGGAATCGGACGGCGACGCGGCCCTTGTGCGCGAAAAGCAAGCGGAACTGGCTGCTTTGTTGCAGGGCTGACGCCGAGTCGGCGAAGGCAATCGCCTTCGCCAATCGGTGACTGGATTACCAGCTTGGTAGGGTGGGGTTCTACCCCACCCTCCGGAGAACCGGGCATGCTGCCCTTATCTGGCGGAGGCGATGGCCTTTGCCAGCAGACCTAAGGCATCAGCTCGAACCCGAAGGTGATGTAGTCGCGCAGGTATGCCGCCTGCGCGGCCTCGGCCAGCTTCGGATCGCGCAGCGCGTCCGGTACCGAGGCGGGCTTTACCCCGTCCAGCTTGGCGTCCTTGATCCCCGCCGCGCGGGTCAGATGCTCCAGATCCTCGGCCAGCCGGTCTTCTCGCACCACCATGTCGGGCGTGACAAAGCGGGCAAAGCCCGACAGCACCTCGGTCTGGCTGGCCCAGATCGGAGGGGTCGGCAGCGATGTCTGGCCGTTCAGGTTGCGGCGCAGGAAGGCCAGGAAATCGGCAAAGACGGCCACGCGCGCATCGCCCGACAGCCCGGCCCACCCATCCTCGGGCGGCAGGGCCACGCGGTGCAACCGGCGCAGCACCTCGCGCTGCTCGGGATTGCCGCGCGTCAGCAGATGATCGAAGGCCTCCCAGGCCCGCAGCAGGGGATGGCGCAGCACGGCAAAGCTGCGATGGCCGGGGCGGGCGCGCTTCCACTGGCGCAGGGTGGACTGGGTGAAGCTGCCCTCGACCGGCCCAAGCCTTCCAAGCCATTTGCGGATCGCCTGCTCCGGCCCGCCCTTGACCGGCATGAACAGCAGCCCCCGGCCCGCATCGGCGGCCATGAAGCTGGGCACCGCGGGACCGCGCCGGGGCTCGAAGACCGGCACGCGATGCAGCAGGAACGGGTCCATCTCGCGCAGGTCGTCCTGCATGGCGTCGAAATTCGCGACCTTCTGCGCCAGTTCCTGGGGGTTCTGGGGCACCTGGTCGCGGCCGGGCTCCACCCGTTCCAGATCGGTGCGGCCCAGCCAGTGCAGCAGGCCTGTCATCACCTCGGCGTCGCGCAGGTCGTCGTAATCCAGGTGGAACGCGGCCTGCCCGGTGGCCTGCAGCCGGTTGACGACGCGCAGCCGGAATTCATCCGCCGCCGACAGCATCCGGCGGAATTCCTCCCCGTCATAGGTGATGCGCGCGGGGATCGGGGTTTCCGACTCGTTCAGCTTCCACTGGTTCGTTTCCCAGGCCAGCCGGGTCGAGACATAGCTGTCCAGCGGATTGCGCGACAGGAAGATCTTGGCGCAAGCCCGGTCCCCGATGATCGGGTCCAGCACGCGGGGATCGTGGTCGTGGAAATAGCGGAAGCCCGCCAGATGCCCCGGCCTGTCGGTCAGCTTCGCCAGCAGGGGCAGCGGGTCGGCCTCGCGTTCCGCGCGCGAGACCCCCAGCATCTCGTCCTTGTCGGGCCAGCCCATCATGTAGGGGTTGAAGGCCTCGCCAAAGCAGGTGACGCCCTTGACGGCGTTCAGCGTCGCCTCAAGCAGGTTGGACCCGGTGCGCATCCCGGCAAAGATCACGAAGCTGCGGAAGCCTTGCGTCATTCTGCGGCCGCCCTTTCATTGGTCAGAAGTTCGATGGGGGGCAGATCCTCGCCCGTCAGGCGCGGGCGCAGGCCCGAATTGCGCAGCCGTCGCAGCATCCCGTCCAGCCCCGTCAGGTCGCGCATCGCGGGCAGCGTGGTCACGGGCGCGGAATGGGGGTCGATCTGCAGCATGAAGTCCTGCAGGATCGGCTTGGGGTTCATCAGGAACTCGCCCAGGTCGTATTGATGCAGCCGGGCGCGGACCCAGACGGAATTCAGCACGTCCAGATGCTCAAGCTCGATCCGCTGCAACTGCGCGAAGATGCGGCGCACGTCGTCGAAGGGCATCGCGGAATGCAGAAGCGGCAGCTTCCAGGCGCCGGTCACGACCAGCATATGCGCATTGGGATCGGTCGCCATGAACCAGTTCAGCGCCTGGTTGTCGCGCGGGCCGAACTGGAACACCTGCATCCGTTCGGTGATGCGGATCAGGGAGGTCAGAAATCCCTGCGGGTCGCGGTCGCGTATCCGCGCGTCCGCCGAGATCGCCCCCGGCCCGGTGGCTGTCCGTCCGGCAAATTCGGCCCCTTCCGGCCCCAGCAGGTGGCCATGGACCTCGCAGGACAGGTGACGGCGCAGCCAGCCCTCGAACCCGTGGAAGATGTCGCCCGCCCCCTGGATGACCGCGTAAGGCGCCGAGGTCTTGCCGTTTTCCGCGTCCTTCCGGGGAAAGCGGCTTTGCATGTAAAGGCCGGGCCTGCCCAGCACCCGGCGGCGCACAGTCTGGTTAATGATGCGCGAAATCCGCGCGGGCTGCGGCGGATCGACTTGGCGGTGGCCTTCGTCCGGCTGCGGGAAATGCGCCAGCAGCCGCGCGGCGCCGGGCCAGACCTTGCGCGCCACGAAGCAGCGCGATTCGGCCAGCATCGGGATATGGTCGTCGTAAAGCAGATAGGGGCGCCCGGTATGGTCGAACTTGGCCATGGTCAGCGACCAGCTTTCGACCCGCGTGGAATGACGCCGCACCAGGGTCTGGAAATAGCTTTCGTCGGGGATCCAGGCAAAGCGGAAGAAGCGGTCGAATTCCGCCCGGCGCGGGTCGTCAAGGATCGCGTGCAAGGTCCGGGCCGTCAGGCACCACCATTGCGACCCCAGATGCGGCGACAGCCCGGCGGGCATCTTCCGCCGGATGCCGCGCCTGCGCTGCCAGTCCACGAAGCGGTCGAACAGCCAGCGCTGCTTCTTCCAGTCGAAGGGGAAGAACAGCGTGAAGCGTTCCTCGTTCAGCCCGCCGACGGTCCAGCCGACATCATGGGCGCTGACGCTTTCGATATGGTCGCGGTCCGGGTCGGCCGCCAGATAGGCGACCAGATCCGATATCGGCCGCAAGGGCAGGCAGGCGCCCGAGGCAAGATAGACATGCGTCGTATCGGGAAATTGCCGCAGCAGTTCCGCCGCCGCGTCCTGGGTCGCGCGGACCAGGCTGAAGCGGCCCCAGGAACAGCGGTGGCGCCTGCTGAAGACGACCCCGCCGCAATCCTTCAGCGCATCCCGCAGCCCGGCCAGTTGCGCGGCCCCGACCTTGGCATCGACATGGACCGCCACCCGCGCGCCCCCATCGGTCCAGACCCGCGCCAGCCGGGCCGCCAGGCGAAGGTCCGTGTGGCACAGCAGCACCACGCCAAGGCGCACCGGCCCCGTCATGCCCAGTTCCCGCGGGAAATCAGGCCCAGGTCTTCCAGCTGCTGCCAGCCATCGTATTCACGCGATTCGCTGCACCACAGCTGCACGCCCCGATGCAGGCCCGCGTGATAGGCGCGGTATTCCTGGCTGCCCCCGTAATGCTGGCGGCGGTCCAGTTCCTCGGCCGACTTGACCGCGAAGGAGGACAGGAACTTGGCGTGAAGCAGGCAGCCCGAGATCTGTTCGCCCCCATCCTCTTCATAGGTCAGGTTCAGCCCGCGCGGCAGCAGCATGTGGGTGGAGCTGACATAGGCATAGCGCCAGTGCCACTTGACCAGCGGGATCTTGTTCAGCGCGGGCCCGGCCAGCGGATCCTGGGTGAAAAAGGCCCTCGTTCGGGGACCGCCCTGGATCCAGAGGTTGCCGAAATAGTCGTTCTTCTGGATGGAATAATTGGCGGGGTCGAACCAGCGGGCCACCTCGAACGGGTTCTGGCCTTCGGCGCAGACCGCGTCCTCGACCGGGCCCTTGGGATACATGTCCAGCAGCATGGCCGGAAAGGACCGGCGGCCGGTGGCGTCCAGCCAGCTTGTCAGCGCGGCCAGCGGGCGCTGATCCATGTGCGGATAGACCAGGAATTCGTCGGGATCGACGGTCAGGCACCAATGGCCCCGGCCATGCCGCAGCAAAAGCCAGTTGATCCAATCCATGCCGAAGCGCGCACCCTTGTAGCTGTGGTCCGTCCACCACAGCGACACATCCGGCTGGGCGCGCAAGTATTCGGCGCTGCCATCCGTGCTGGCATTGTCCACCATCAGGAAATGCCGCACCCCCAGGGCGCGGTAATAGTCCAGGAACCAGGGCAGCCGCGCGCGTTCGTTGCGCAGCGTGGCAAGGCACAGGATGTCGCCGGGGGCGATCCGTTTCGTGCGGTCGGACAAAGGGCGCAGCGCACGCCTGCGGCGGATGGCCCGCCCGATCAGGCGCTGGCGCTGGACCCGGCGACGAAAGCGGGTCACGATGGGATGCGCGCCTAGACCCCGCATTGCCACCCCTGCCCGCAAGAACCGTTTCCTGTGCCTGTCATGGTGACCGGAATGCAGCGACTGCACGTATTTGGCAAGCCTGTTCGGACCTGTTCAACCCTTGGGGTCCAGCCAATCCCCCGTTCCCATCAGCCCCAGATCAAGCAGTTGCCGCCAGTCGCGATACCGGGCCGAGCCTTCGTGCCACAACACGGGCGCCCTCGCGACGGCGGCATGATAGTCGCGATAGGCGCCGGGGTCGATGAAATGCTGGCCGCGCCCCAGTTCCTCGGCCGCGCGGGCGGCGCTGTCGGGCAGGAACTTGCCATGCAGAAGGATGCCCGACAGGCGCGGATCGCCGGGACCGTCATATTCGTCGTTCAGGCGCGGCGGCAAAGCCGAATGGGTCGAATTGACATAGGCGTATCGCCAATGCCAGCGCACCAGCGGCAGCTTGTTCAGCGTCGGCCCGCGTGCGGGCGCATCGGGAAAGAACACCCGTTCGCGCACCCCGCCCCGCAGGATGCGGTTGCGCTTGGGGGGCACGATTTCGCAGCGATAGGGCGCGGCGTCGAACCAGGGCAGTTGCTGGGCCAACGGGGCTTCAGGACCGGCCTCGGCGCTGCCCAAGGGGCCTTTGGGGTACAGGTCCAGCATCATCGCGCCCATGGCGGGGCGGCGGATGGCGTCCAGATGGGCGACCAGATCGGGCAGCGGGCGGCGGTCCCAATCGGGATAGATCAGCAGTTCATCGGCATCGACGGTCAGGCACCAATGGCCATGTCCGTGGCGCATCAGCAGCGCCCCCAGCCAGTCCATGCCAAAGCGTGCCGCGCGATAGGGGCCTGCCGACCGCCACAGCGACACGTCCGGCTGGCCGCGCAGAAAGCCGTCGGTCCCGTCCGTGCTGCCATTGTCCACGATCAGGAAATGCCGGACGCCAAGCCTGCGGTAATGGTCCAGGAACTGCGGCAGGCGCAGCATCTCGTTGCGCACCGTCACAAAGCACAGGATGTCGCCCCGCCGGATCGCTGCCGTGCGGTCGGCCATCGGCGTCAGGGCGCCCCCCGCCCGGATGCAGCGCCACAGCAGCTTGCGCCGCTTCCACCGCTGCCGCCAGGCCGACCATGCCCGCCGCACGGGCCTTGGGCGGCCACCGTTCACGCCCGATAGGCGCCGTTCTGGTGCCAGCGCCAGGCGTCCGCGATCATCTGCGGCATCGTGGATCTGTGCGGCTGCCAGCCAAGCTCGGCCTTGGCGCGGGTGCTGCCGCAGACCAGCTTGATCGCGTCGCCCCCCCGGCGCGGGCCATCGACCATCGGCACCGGGCGGTTGGTGACATGGCGGGTGGCGTCCACGACCTCTCGGACCGAGAAGCCCGTTCCCGTGCCCAGGCAGAAGATCCGGCTGCCGCGCCCCGCGCGCAGCCATTCCAGCCCCTGCACATGGGCATCGACCAGATCCATCACATGGACATAATCACGGATGCAGGTACCGTCCGCCGTCGGATAATCGGTGCCATGCACGGTCAGCGCGGCGCGCTTGCCATCGACGGCGTCCAGGATCAACGGGATCAGATGCGTCTCGGGGCGGTGATGTTCGCCCACCTCTCCGTCAGGATCGGCGCCCGCCACGTTGAAATAGCGGAAGATCACCGACCGCAAACCGTGGGACGCGCCGAAATCGGCCAGCATGTCTTCGATCGCGCGCTTGGAGGCGCCATAGGCGTTCAGCGGCGCTTGGGGCGTGTCCTCGTCCAGAACCTCGCCGTCGCGGTCGCCATAGGTGGCGCAGGTGGAACTGAAGACGAAATCCAGGCAGCCCGCGTCAATGGCAGCCTCGATCAGGTTCAGCGATCCGCTGACATTGTTGCGCCAGTATTTTCCCGGCTCAGCCATCGCCTCGCCCACCTGGCTGAGGGCTGCGAAATGCAGGACCGCCACGGGCTTGTATTCGGCAAATGCCGCATCCAGCGCCGCGCGGTCCAGCAGGTCGGCCTGCACGAAGGGGCCGAACTTCACCGCGTCGCGCCAGCCGGTGGACAGGTTGTCCAACGTCACCGGGGCGTAACCCGCGCGCGTCAGGGCCTTGCAGGCGTGCGAGCCGATATAGCCCGCACCCCCCGTTACCAGAACCGTCTGCGACATGCGTTATTCGGCCGCCCGGCGCATCGACATGATGTCATGCAGGTATTCCGAAAACTCCTCCTTCAGCTCGTCCCGTTCCAGGCCGAAGGCCACGGTCGCCTGCAGGAAGCCCGCCTTCGACCCGCAGTCGAACCGCTGGCCGCGGAAGCGCAGGCCATAGACGCCGCGCCCGGCCTCGATCTCGTCGGCGATGGCGTCGGTCAACTGGATTTCCCCGCCCGATCCGGCCTTCAGCTTGTTCAGGTTCCGCATGACGGTCGGCGCCAGGATATAGCGCCCGATCACCGCCAGGTTCGACGGCGCCGTGCCCAGCGGGGGCTTTTCGACCATGCCGCGCGCCTTGACGATGGCGCCCATGTCCTCGGCCACGTCCAGGACGCCATAGGCCGAGGCCTTTTCGGGCGACACTTCCATGGTGGCGACCATGCTGCCCCCGGTCTCGCCATAGGCTTCGATCATCTGCTGCAGGCAGGGCGGCTCGCCCATGATCACGTCGTCGGTCAGGACCACCGCGAAGGGTTCGTCATCGGTCAGCAGCCGGCGCGCGCACCAGACGGCATGGCCCAGGCCAAGCGCCTTGTGCTGGCGGATATAGGCAATGGCGCCCGATTCCATGTTGGTGCCACGCAGGGTTTCCAGCAGGTCGGTCTTGCCGGATTTCTTCAGGCTGCTTTCCAGTTCATGGGCGTGGTCGAAGTAATCCTCCAGCGCGCCCTTGCCGCGCGAGGTGACGAAGATGAACTCGGTGATGCCCGCCGCCCGCGCCTCGTCGATCGCGTACTGGATCAGCGGCCGGTCCACCAGCGTCATGATCTCTTTCGGGATGCTCTTGGTGGCGGGAAGAAAGCGCGTGCCCAGACCAGCTACGGGGAAGATGGCCTTGGTTACCTTACGAGTCATGCGTGACACCTTTGTTCGATCCTTGCGGCAGCCAGAGGGCTGAACGCAGCATAACGCCAAGTCACCCACAAAGGCTGCATGCCGCAAGCCGGATCATAGCGGGATCGGCAGCTTGGCGCCAATGCAATCGCCAGGATCCGCGGCTGAATTTCAGCAAATGCGGCCGTTTGCGGGTTTGGCGGCCTCAGTCCAGCCCCATCGCCCCCATCATGGCCTCCAGGCGCGGGACATCCTCGGGGTTGTTCAGTTCCCAGAACTGGCGGCCGCGCGATTCGACTTCGACACAAAGGATCCGGCGGCCGCGTTCCAGAAAGCGCAACTGTTCCAGGCCTTCCAGCCGTTCCAGCCGCCCCTCGTCCCAGGCGGCGTATTTGGCCAGGGCGGCGGGTCGATAGGCATAGACGCCGACATGGTGGAAGACCGGGCTTGGATCATCCTCCCCGAAATCCCCTGCCGCGAAGGGGATCACTTCCTTGGAAAAATAAAGCGCCTGGCGGTCATGGCCGAAGACCGCCGTGGTCCCGCCCACGCGGCCCGCATGGCGGTCGGCGATCAGGTCGGCGCGCATCCGGCCCGTGCAGCGCAGCACCGGGGTCGCCACGTCGGACGCGGGATCGGCGCGAAGACCCGCCACCAGATCCTCGACGAACCAGGCGGGGGTCAGGGGCGCGTCGCCCTGCAGGTTGACCACGATCTCGGGCAAAAGCCCCAGGTTGGCCACGGCCTCGGCGCAGCGTTCGGTGCCGTTGCGGCAGGCCGTGCTGGTCATCACCACCTCGGCCCCGAAGCCTTCCGCATGGTCGCGGATGCGGGTGTCGTCGGTGGCCACCACCACCCGGTCCACGCCGCTGACCGCCATGGCCGCGTCCCAGCTGCGCCGGATCAGGCTGCGCGCCTGGCCGGACGCGCCGCGCAGGTCCACAAGCGGCTTGCCCGGATAGCGGGTCGAGGCATGGCGGGCGGGAATGACGATCAGCACCGACATGTCAGGCCCGCACCAGCAACACGCCCGGCGCATAGGCGATGAAGAACGGGTTTTCGAAGCCAGGCTTGCCATAGGTCAGGGGCGTGTGGTCGTCAAAGCGCACGACCTCTCCGCCCGCGCCGCGCAGGACCGCGTCGCCCGCCGCCGTGTCCCATTCCATGGTCCGGCCCAGGCGGGGATAGAGATCCGCCTCTCCGGTGGCGACCAGGCAGAATTTCAGCGAGGATCCGGCACTGGTCATGTCGCGCACGGCGTATTGCGCGATGTAATCGTCGGTTGCCGCGTCCCGGTGCGATTTCGACGCCACCACCATCAGCCCGCGATTGTCGGGGATCGGATTGACGCCGATGGGAACACACTGGCCGGGCGTGTCGCCAAAGGGCCCCTGCTCCTCGACCGAGCGGCCGTCGGCGGTGGTATAGAACAGCCGCCCCTTGGCAGGCGCATAGACCACGCCGCGCAGGGGCACGCCGTTTTCGACATAGGCGATGTTGACGGTGAAATCGCCGCGCCGCTGCACGAATTCCTTGGTGCCGTCCAGCGGATCGACGATCAGGAAGGTGCGCGCCGACTGGCCGTGGCTGGCGGCCTGTTCCTCGGTCACCAGGGGGATATCGGGAAAGGCCGCGCGCAGCCCTTCGGCGATCAGGGCGTCGGCGGCCTCGTCCGCGGCGGTGACGGGCGAATCGTCGGACTTGGCGCGGACATCGAAATCTTCGGCCTCGTAGATCTCCATGATGCGCGCCCCGGCCTGCAAGGCCAGGCGCCGCATTTCCCCCGTCAGTCGTTCAAATTGCATCCAGTTTCCTTCCGCGACGACCGGCCTGGCACCGCCCCGCCGATTGTGACGGGGGCCGGATCCCCTTATGCTCGGGGCGGCCGGCTTGGGCAAGCGCCCGCAGGCTGGACGGCGAAAGGTGGGCGCAGGCTTTGTTCAACGGGCGGAAGAACGACACGATCATCCAGGCTGCGGGAACGACGCTGGCCTTGATCTATCACCAGACGGTCTACAACCTGCGCAACGACCATCGCAACGCGATCCTGGGCCTGTTGCTGACCATCCTGCAGTCGGGCGTCTTCCTGATGGCCTTCCTGCTGATCTACCTGGTCATGGGGGTGCGCAATTCGCCGATCCGGGGCGATTTCATGATGTACCTGCTGTCGGGCATCTTCATGTTCATGGTCCATGTCCAGGCCTCGGGCGCGGTGGCGGGCAGCCATTCGGTGTCGGGCGGGCTGATCAAGCACGAACCGCTGAACCCCGCGATCCTGATCGCCTCGGCCGCGCTTGCGGTGCTGTACCGCCAGACGATCAGCACCATCGCGATCCTGTGGCTGTATCACGTGGTGATCGCGCCGATCCATTTCGACTACTGGCCGGGCTGCCTGGCGATGTATCTGCTGTCGTGGTTTTCCGGCGCCTGCATCGGGCTTGTGTTCCTGGGCATCCGTCCCTGGTCGCCGCGCGCGTCCAAGCTGATGACTACGGTCTTCCAGCGCATCAACATGTTCGGATCGGGCAAGATGTTCGTGGCGAACGTGCTGCCCAACATGCTGCTGCCCTGGTTCATCTGGAACCCCCTGTTCCACATCATCGACCAGCAGCGGGGCTTTCTGTTCATCAACTACACGCCGCTGAAGACCGACCCGCTTTACGCGCTGTGGTTTTCGCTGGCCGCGATGATGCTGGGCCTTCTGATCAACTTCACCACCCGCAAATACGAATCGCTGAGCTGGAGCGCGGCTGACTGAAGCCGCGCAAATTGCCCGCATCCGGCGCTTGCGGGCCTGAAAACCATGCCTATATACAGCCCCGAAGCGTCCGGGTTCCCGGACCTGACCGAAGTTTTTGGGATCGGGCCTCGGGGGCCGCAACGGACCCGAAGTCCAGACAATCGCCGCAAGAAGGAAACATGTATGTCTAAAGTCATCGGCATCGACCTCGGCACCACGAACAGCTGCGTCGCGATCATGGACGGCAGCCAGCCCAAGGTCATCGAGAACAGCGAAGGCGCCCGCACCACGCCCTCGATCGTGGGCTTCACGGATGGCGAGCGCCTGGTCGGCCAGCCTGCCAAGCGCCAGGCGGTCACGAACCCCACCAACACCGTTTTCGCCGTCAAGCGCCTGATCGGCCGCCGCGTCAATGACGAGGCCGTGGAAAAGGACCGCAAGCTGGTCCCCTACAACATCGTGGACGGCGGCAATGGCGATGCCTGGGTCGAGGTGAAGGGCGAGAAGTATTCCCCCGCGCAGGTCAGCGCGATGATCCTTCAGAAGATGAAGGAAACCGCCGAATCCTATCTGGGAGAGCCGGTGACGCAGGCCGTCATCACGGTGCCCGCCTATTTCAACGACGCGCAGCGTCAGGCGACCAAGGACGCGGGCAAGATCGCGGGCCTGGAAGTCCTGCGCATCATCAACGAACCGACCGCGGCCGCGCTGGCCTACGGGTTGGACAAGAAGGACAGCAAGACCATCGCGGTCTATGACCTCGGCGGCGGCACCTTCGACATCACCATCCTGGAAATCGACGACGGCTTGTTCGAGGTGAAATCGACCAACGGGGACACGTTCCTGGGCGGCGAAGACTTCGACATGCGCATCGTCAACTATCTGGCGGACGAGTTCAAAAAGGAACACGGCGTCGATCTGACCAAGGACAAGATGGCCCTTCAGCGCCTGAAGGAAGCCGCCGAGAAGGCCAAGATCGAACTGTCCTCGTCCTCGCAGACGGAAATCAACCAGCCGTTCATCAGCATGGACAAGAACAGCGGCACGCCGCTGCACCTGGTCATCAAGCTGACGCGCGCCAAGCTGGAAAGCCTGGTGGGCGACCTGATCAAGCGCACCATGAAGCCGGTGGCCGACGCCATCAAGGACGCGGGCGTGTCGAAATCCGACATCGACGAGATCGTCCTGGTCGGCGGCATGACCCGGATGCCCAAGGTGATCGAGGCCGTCAGCGAGTTCTTCGGCAAGGAACCCCACAAGGGCGTCAACCCCGATGAGGTCGTGGCGCTTGGCGCGGCCATCCAGGCGGGCGTGCTGCAGGGCGACGTGAAGGACGTGGTCCTGCTGGACGTGACGCCGCTGTCGCTGGGCATCGAGACCCTGGGCGGCGTGTTCACCCGGCTGATCGACCGCAACACCACGATCCCGACCAAGAAGTCGCAGATCTTCTCGACCGCGGAAGACAACCAGAACGCCGTGACGATCCGGGTGTTCCAGGGCGAACGCGAGATGGCGGCCGACAACAAGCTGCTGGGCCAGTTCAACCTTGAGGACATCCCGCCCGCGCCGCGCGGGTTGCCGCAGATCGAGGTGACCTTCGACATCGACGCCAACGGCATCGTGTCCGTCAGCGCCAAGGACAAGGGCACCGGCAAGACGCAGAACATCACCATCCAGGCTTCGGGCGGTCTGACCGACGAGGATATCGAGCGGATGGTGAAGGACGCCGAGGCCAATGCCGACGCCGACAAGTCCCGCCGCGAACTGGTCGAGGCGAAGAACCAGGCCGAAAGCCTGATCCATTCGACCCGGAAATCGCTGGAGGAACATGGCGACAAGGTCGATGGCTCGACGGTCGAGGCGATCGAGCTGGCCATCGGTGCGCTGGAGGAATCGCTGAAATCGGACGACGCGGGCAAGATCCGCGGCGGCATCCAGAACGTGATGGATGCGTCGATGAAGCTGGGCGAAGCCATCTACAAGTCGCAGCAGTCGTCGAACGACAGCAGCGACGACGATGGCGACCAGCCCCGCAACGTCGATGACGACATCGTGGATGCCGATTTCGAGGATCTCGGCGAAGACAAGAAGCGCGGCTGATCCGGGCCGCACCCTCTCGGGGCCGGTCCGTGCGATAACGCGGGCCGGCCGTTTCGTTGGGGAACCAGACAGGACAGAAGATGGCCAAGCGTTGCTATTACGAGGTTCTGGGCGTGACGCGCGGGGCATCGGCCGAGGAAATCAAGAAGGCCTATCGCCAGAAGGCGAAGGAGCTTCACCCCGACCGCAACAAGGACAACCCCCAGGCCGAAGCCCATTTCAAGGAAGCCAACGAGGCTTACGATTGCCTCAAGGACGACCAGAAGAAGGCGGCCTATGACCGCTTCGGCCATGCGGCCTTCGAGGGCGGGGGCGGCGGCTTCGGCGGGCGCGGCGCCCATCCGGGCGACTTCGGCACCGCCTTCGCCGATGTGTTCGAGGATCTGTTCGGTGACATGATGGGCCGGCGCGGCGGCGGTGGGGGCCGGTCACGCGCGCAACGCGGCCAGGATCTGCGCTACAACCTGCGCGTCAGCCTGGAGGAAGCCTATACCGGGCTGAAGAAATCCATCACCGTTCCGGGATCGGTCGCCTGCGAGGAATGCGAAGGCACGGGGGCCGAGGGCGCGACCCAGCCGACCGCCTGTCCCACCTGCGCCGGCATGGGCAAGGTCCGCGCCCAGCAGGGCTTCTTCACCGTCGAGCGCACCTGCCCCACCTGCGGCGGCCAGGGCCAGATCGTCAAGAATCCCTGCAAGGCCTGCCACGGCGCGGGCCGGACCGAACGCGAGCGCACCCTGTCCGTCAACATCCCGGCGGGCGTGGAAACCGGCACCCGCATCCGCCTGGCAGGCGAGGGCGAAGCAGGCTTGCGCGGCGGTCCTGCGGGCGACCTCTATATCTTCATCGAGGTCAAGGAACACGCGATCTTCCTGCGCGACGGCAAGATCCTGGCCTGTCAGGTGCCCGTCAGCATGGCGACCGCCGCCCTGGGCGGAGAGGTCGAGGTGCCCACCATCGACGGCGGCCGCGCCCGCGTGAAGGTTCCGGCGGGCAGCCAGTCCGGCCGCCAGATGCGCCTGCGCGGCAAGGGCATGCCGCCCCTGCGCCACGGCCCCGGCGCCACGGGCGATGCGGGCGACATGCTGATCGAATTGGTGGTCGAAACCCCGGTCAACCTGACCGCCCGCCAGCGCGAACTGCTGCGCGAGTTCGAGGCCGAACAGGCCGACAACAGCCCGCAATCCGACAGCTTCTTCAACAAGGTGAAAAGCTTCTGGGACGGCATGACGCGCTGACCCTCGCGTTAACCGTTTCTTCACCGGCGCGGGTCCATGCTGATGCCATGGACCCGAATCGCATCTTTGGCGAAATGCCCCTGCCGCTGTTCCAGCCCGCCTTGGACGAGGCCGCGCCCGTGCCGCTGCCCCAAGGCAAGGCGCCCTCCTATCTGGCCGATCACCGCGCCCGGCTGCGCGACCGCTTCATGCAGGGCGGCGCTACCGCCATGCCGGATTACGAATTGCTGGAACTGGTCCTGTTCCGCGCCATTCCCCGCCAGGATGTGAAGCCCCTGGCCCGCCGCCTGATCGAAACCTTCGGCGATTTCAACCGGGTGCTGACCGCCCCCGCCGCGCGGCTGGAACAGGTCGATGGCGTCGGCCCCGCCGTCGTGACCGAGTTGAAGATCGTCGAGGCCGCGGCGCAGCGCATGGCACGGGCCAAGGTCATGCACCGCCCCGTGCTGTCGGGCTGGGACGCGCTTCTGGATTACTGCCACACCGCCATGGCGCATCGCGAGATCGAGCAGTTCCGCGTCCTCTACCTTGACCGCAAGAACGTCCTGATCGCGGACGAGGAACAGGCGCGCGGCACGGTCGATCACGTCCCGGTCTATCCGCGCGAAATCATCCGCCGGGCGCTGGAACTGAACGCCTCGGCGCTGATCCTGGTCCACAACCACCCTTCGGGCGATCCCACGCCCTCGGACGCGGACATCGCCATGACCGCCCGCATCGCCCAGGCCGCCGACAGCATGGGAATCACCATCCACGACCACCTGATCATCGGCAAGTCGCGCGAACTTTCCTTCCGCAGCCAAGGGCTGCTGTAACTTCCTCTTCATGAAAATATCCTCAGGGGGTGAAGGCCGCGCCAGCGGCCGTGGGGCTGAAAGCCCCCTGCCTGCCCCGGACTTGCCCCGGACCTGCGTCGAAATGCCCGCGACAAATTTCCAACAGCGGCTGGCCGATGCGCCAGGCCGGGCCGGCTTACCCGCTGGACTGACGGATAATTGAAGGCTAGAACCGCCCCCGCGAAGGCTGCGACGATGCGCGGCCCGGATTGTCGTATCGGCCGGTCACTCCGGCCCGAATTGGAGAATACACCCGTGTCCCACGCAGACGAACACGTAGGCACCCGGAGGGATTTCCTCTACTATGCCACGGCGGGCGCAGGCACGGTGGCTGCCGGAGCCGCCGCCTGGACGCTTGTGAACCAGATGAATCCCTCGGCCGATGTGCAGGCGCTCGCCTCGATCCAGGTCGATGTCAGCGGGGTCGCGGAAGGCACCCAGTTGACCGTCAAGTGGCTGGGCAAGCCCGTGTTCATCCGCCGCCGCACCCCCGAGGAGATCGAGGCGGGCCGCGCGGTGGATCTGGGCGACCTGATCGACCAGAACGCCGAGAACGCCAACAAGCCCGGCGAACCGGCCACCGACCAGAACCGCACCTTGGACGAAGCCGGCGAATGGCTGGTCCAGATCGGCGTCTGCACCCATCTGGGCTGCGTGCCCATCGGTGATGGCGCGGGCGATTTCGGCGGCTGGTTCTGCCCCTGCCACGGCTCGCACTACGACACCGCCGGGCGGATCCGCAAAGGCCCGGCCCCGCAGAACCTGCACATTCCCGTCGCCGAGTTCCTCGACGACACCACCATCAAGCTGGGCTGAGGAGGGATCTCGATGGCCGGAATTCCGCACGACCATTACGAGCCCAGGACGGGCTTTGAAAAATGGCTTCACCGCCGCCTGCCGGTGGTCAGCCTGATCTACGACACCCTGATGATCCCCACGCCCAAGAACCTGAACTGGATGTGGATCTGGGGCATCGTCCTGATGTTCTGCCTGGTTCTTCAGATCGTCACCGGGATCGTGCTGGTGATGCATTACACGCCGCATGTGGACATGGCCTTCGCATCGGTCGAACACATCATGCGCAACGTGAACGGCGGCTACATGCTGCGCTACCTGCACGCCAACGGCGCCTCGCTGTTCTTCGTGGCCGTGTACCTGCACATCTTCCGCAACCTCTACTACGGCAGCTACAAGGCGCCGCGCGAAGTCACCTGGATCATCGGGATGCTGATCTATCTGGCGATGATGGCGACCGCCTTCATGGGCTATGTGCTGCCCTGGGGCCAGATGTCCTTCTGGGGCGCGACCGTCATCACCGGCCTTTTCGGCGCCATTCCGGGCGTCGGCGGCGCGATCCAGCAATGGCTGCTGGGCGGACCGGCCGTGGACAACGCCACGCTGAACCGCTTCTTCTCGCTGCACTACCTGCTGCCCTTCGTCATCCTGGGCCTGGCCCTTGTCCATATCTGGGCCTTCCACACCACCGGCAACAACAACCCCACCGGGGTCGAGGTGCGCCGCGCCAGCAAGGAAGAGGCGCAAAAGGACACCCTGCCCTTCTGGCCCTATTTCGTGCTGAAGGATCTGTTCGCGCTTGGCGTCGTGCTGATCGCCTTCTTCGCGGTCGTGGGCTTCATGCCGAACTATCTGGGCCACCCCGACAACTATATCGAGGCGAACCCGCTGGCGACGCCCGCCCATATCGTTCCCGAATGGTATTTCCTGCCCTTCTACGCGATCCTGCGCGCCTTCACGGCGGATGTCTGGGTCGTGCAGATCGCCAACTTCCTGTCCTTCGGCATCATCGACGCCAAGTTCTTCGGCGTCCTGGCGATGTTCGGCGCGATCCTGGTCATGGCGCTTGTGCCCTGGCTGGACACCAGCCGGGTGCGTTCGGGCCGCTATCGCCCGCAGTTCAAGTGGTGGTTCTGGCTGCTGGCCTTCGACTTCATGCTGCTGATGTGGTGCGGCGCCATGCCCGCCGAGGAGCCCTATGCCACGATCTCGCTGATCGCCTCGGCCTATTGGTTCGCCTATTTCCTGGTCATCCTGCCCCTGCTGGGCGTGATCGAGAAGCCCGAGCCGATGCCCGCCACGATCGAGGAAGACTACCTTGCGCATTACGATTCGCCCACGCGCATGGCCGAGTAAGGAGAGCGACACAATGATCCTGAGAACCAAGACGCTCTCGGCCGCTCTGGCCCTGGCGATCTCTGCCGGGGGCACGGTCCTTGCGCAGGACACGGCCACGCCCGCCCCGGCCCCGCAAGGGGCGGGGACGCAGCAATCGTCCGAGCCGACGGCCACCCCCGCCCCTGCCGGACAGTCAGGCGCAAGCCAGGCTCCGGCCGGAGCCGCCGCCCCGGCCGAGCCGGGCTCGGGCCAGTCGCCGACCGGACAGACCGCAACCGCGCCGACCCAATCGTCCGAGCCGGTCACGGTCCAGAACCCCGGCGAACAGACGCCGATGGAGGCCCCCGAGCTTCCCTCGGCTGACGGGACCAGCCCTTCGGCCGAACAGCCCGCCGCCACTGGCAACGCCGCCCCGGCCGAAGGCACGACGGAAGCCGCCCCTGCCGCCGAGGAAGCGCCGGCGGCCGAGGAAACCCCTGCCGCTGCGGAAACTCCTGCCGCCGAAGCTCCGGCTCCGGAGGCTCCTGCTGCCGAGGCACCTGCTGGCGAGGCACCTGCTGGCGAGGAAGCGGCCCAGGGGTCCGAGCCCGAGGCTGCCGGCCAGGAAGCCGGCAACGCGGTGCAGGTGACCGAGGGTGACGAAGCCGCCGCTCCGGCCGAGACGACCGGCCAGATCGTGGCCGAGGAAGGCCATGACGACGTCGAGGGTCAGGCCGAGGGCGAGGAAGACCATGGCGGCGAGCATGGCGCCGCGCATATCGAGGACATCGCCTTCAGCTTCGAGGGCCCGTTCGGCAAGTTCGACCAGTTCCAGCTGCAGCGCGGCTTGCAGGTCTATACCGAGGTCTGCTCGGCCTGCCACGGCATGAAGTTCGTGCCGATCCGCACCCTGCACGACGACGGCGGCCCCGGCCTGCCCGAGGATCAGGTCCGCGCCTATGCCGCCAACCTGACCCCCGTCCTGGATCCCGAAACCGGCGAGGAACGCCCCCGCCTGCCGACGGATCACTTCCCGACCGTCACGGGTTCCGGCATGGGCCCGGACCTGTCGCTGATGGCCAAGGCCCGCGCGGCCTTCCACGGACCCTACGGCACCGGGATCAGCCAGCTGGTGAACGGCATCGGCGGGCCGGAATACATCCACGCCATCCTGACCAGCTATACCGGCGAGGAGGTCGAGCAGGCGGGCACGGTGCTGTACCAGAACACCGCCTTCTCCAGCGGCAACATCGCCATGCCGCCGCCCCTGTCGGACGATCTGGTGACCTATGAGGACGGCACGCCCGCGACGGTCGATCAGATGGCCCGCGACGTGTCGGCCTTCCTGATGTGGGCCGCCGAACCCAAGCTGACCTATCGCAAGCAGGTCGGGCTTGTGTCGGTGCTGATGCTGGTCGTGCTGACCTCGCTGCTGTACCTGACGAACAAGCGGCTCTGGGCGCCGCACAAGCGCAAGCTGCACCGCAAGCACTAGGTGCTGCTTCCAAAGCAACAGGAACGCGCCCCCACCGGGCGCGTTTTTCATTGCTGGACAAGCCCGACGGTTCCAGCAACATCTGCCAAAGCAGCGAAGGGTGCGGTTTTATGGCAATCTGGAACCTTGGGTCCATCAACATCGACCATGTCTATCGGCTGGAGCACCTGCCCCAGCCGGGCGAGACGCTGGCCGCGCGCAGCTATGTCCAGGGCCTGGGCGGCAAGGGCGCGAACCAGTCCATCGCCGCTGCCTGCGCGGGGGCCGACACCCATCACCTGGGGGCGATGGGACAGTCGGACGACTGGGTCATCGACCGGCTGTTCAAGCGCGGCGTCCTGTCCACCGACATCCTGCGGATGAAGGACCAGGCCACGGGCCATGCCATCATCCTGCTGGACGGCCAGGCCGAAAACGCCATCGTTATCCATCCCGGCGCGAACCGGGCGATCACCCCCGACATGCTGGCCGGGCCCTTGTCCGAGATCAGGCCGGGCGATACGCTGCTGATCCAGAACGAGACCAGTTGCCAGGTCGAGGCCGCCCAGGCTGCGCGAAAGGCAGGCGCTCGCGTGATCTATTCCGCCGCGCCCTTCGACATCGAGGCCGTGCGCGCCATCCTGCCCCATGTCACGATCCTGGCCATGAACGCGGGCGAGGCCGAGGCGCTGTTTGCCGCCATGCCGGGCGATCTGCCGGTCGAGGGCCTGCTGATCACCCGTGGCGGCGAGGGGGCGGAATATCGCGACCTGACCACCGGCACCGTGCATCGCCAGGGGGCGTTCAAGGTCGATCCGGTCGATACGACAGGCGCGGGCGATACCTTCACGGGCTATTTCGCGGCATCGCTGGACCGCGGCGATCCCGTTCCCCAGGCGCTGCGGCTGGCCTCGGGTGCCGCCGCGCTGAAGGTCACGCGGCCGGGCGCAGGCGACGCCATCCCCGCCCTGGCCGAAGTGCTGGACTTCCTGGACGCTCAGCCCAGCGAATAGCCGGTGCCGCGCACGGTGCGCACCGGATTGTCCCCGCCGTTCTGCATCAGCGCCTTGCGCAACCGCCCCACATGCACGTCGATGGTGCGCGTATCGACATAGATGTCGCGTCCCCAGACCCGGTCCAGCAACTGTTCGCGCGTCCAGACCCGGCCCGGCTTTTCCATCAGCGTGGACAGCAGCCGGAACTCGGTCGGGCCCAGGTGCAGCGCCTGGCCCGCACGGAAGACGCGGTGTTCGGCGGCATCCAGGATGATGTCCCCGAAGGACAGTCTTTCGCCCATGCTGGCGGGCCGGGTGCGGCGCAGTTGCGTGCGCAGCCGGGCCATCAGCTCGACCACGGAATAGGGCTTGACCACATAATCGTCGGCGCCGGTCTCCAAGCCCCGCACCCGGTCGCTTTCCTCGCTGCGGGCGGACAGCATGATGATGGGGATCGACCGCGTCGCCGGATCGGCCTTGACCTGGCGGCAGACCTCGATGCCGCTGACCTTGGGCAGCATCCAGTCCAGCACCATCAGGTCGGGCTGTTCCTCCTGCACCAGCAGCAGGGCGTCCTCGCCATTGTCGGCGACGACGACGGCAAAGCCCTCGGCCTCCAGATTGTATTGCAGAACCTCGCGCTGCGCGCCCTCATCCTCGACCACCAGGACGCAGGGGGATTGCCGCGCCATCGCGTCAGGCCCCGGTCGCCGCGCCCGGGACGTTGTTGTCCTTGGGGCGGCTTTCGTCGGGCAGATCGCCGGTGACAAGATAGATCACCTGCTCGGCAATGGCGGTCGCCAGATCGCCCATCCGCTCGACGTTCTTGGCGATGAAATGCAGGTGCATGCAGGCGGTGATGTTGCGCGGATCCTCCATCATGTGGGTCAGGAACTCGCGGAACAGCGCGTTGTACATCTGGTCCACCTCGAGGTCGCGCTGGCGCACATCCTCGGCCAGCCCGGCATCGCGGCGGATATAGCTGTCCAGCGCGTCCTGGACCATCTTGCCGACCGCCCCGCTCATCCGGCGCAGGGCCAGGCCCGCGCCGTCGATGGGCGGCATCTGCGACAGGACATGGGTGCGCTTGGCCATGTTCTTGGCGTAATCGCCCACGCGTTCCAGCGAATGGGCGATCTTCATCACCGCCAGGACCATGCGCAGGTCGGTCGCGGTCGGCGCGCGCAGCGCGATCAGCCGGGCCGCGTCCTCGTTCAGTTGCAGTTCCAGCGCGTCGATGGCCTTGTCGCGGCGGCGGACCTGTTCGGCCAGTTCCTCGTCGCGGGTTTCCAGCGCGGTGGCGGCGTCCGAAATGGCGGCCTCGACCATGCCGCCCATCTTGACGGCCAGGGCCTGGATCGTTTCCAGGTCGCGGTCGAAGGCCGAGGAGATATGCTTCTCGCGGTTCATGAATCCTGCCCTTTTGAAATGTCAGCCGATCCGGCCCGAGATATAGGCCTCGGTCCGGCTGTCCTTCGGCCTGGTGAAGATGTCGTCGGTGTCGCCGTATTCGACCAGGTTGCCCAGGTGGAAGAAGGCCGTCTTCTGGCTGACCCGCGCCGCCTGCTGCATCGAATGGGTCACGATCACCACCGAGAACTGGCTGCGCAATTCCTCGATCAGCTCCTCGACCTGCGCGGTGGCGATGGGATCCAGCGCGGAACAGGGTTCGTCCATCAGCAGCACCTCGGGCGAGGTGGCGACGGCCCGGGCGATGCAGAGCCGCTGCTGCTGGCCGCCCGACAAGCCGGTGCCGGGTTCGGACAGCCGGTCCTTGACCTCGTTCCACAGCGCCGCGCCGCGCAGGGCCTTTTCGACGATGTTGTCCAGTTCCCCCCGGTTGCGGGCCAGCCCGTGGATGCGCGGTCCGTAGGCCACGTTGTCATAGATCGACTTCGGGAAAGGGTTCGGCTTCTGGAAGACCATGCCGACCTTGGCGCGCAACTGCACGGGATCGACGCGGCGGTCATAGACATCCTCGCCGTCCAGCAGGATCTCACCCTCGACCCGCGCGATGGGGATCGTGTCGTTCATGCGGTTGATGCAGCGCAGGAAGGTGGACTTGCCGCAGCCCGAGGGGCCGATGAAGGCCGTCACGGTCTTGTCCAGGATGTCCACGTCCACATCCTTCAGCGCGTGCTTGTCGCCGTAATAGACCTGCACCTTGCGGGCCTGGATCTTGATATCGGTCTGGGTCACGGCACTCTCCCCACGGTGGTTCGTATCATACATTGTGGACTCCTTCGGGGCGATTACCAACGGCGCTCGAACTTGCGGCGCAGCCAGATGGCCAGGACGTTCATGCAGAGGAGGAAGATCAGCAGGACGATGATCGCGCCCGAGGCCCGTTCGATGAAGGCCGGATCCGACCGCTGCGTCCAGTTGTAGACCTGCACGGGCAGGGCGGATGCGGGGTCGAACAGGCCCTGCGGCAGCCCGGCCGGCACGTCGCGGATGAAGGCCACCATGCCGATCAGCAGAAGCGGCGCGGTTTCCCCCAGAGCCTGGGCCAGCCCCAAGATCATGCCGGTCAGGATGCCGGGCGTCGCCAGCGGCAGGACATGGTGGAAGACCGACTGCATCTTCGACGCCCCCACCCCCAGCGCCGCGTCGCGGATGGACGGCGGTACCGCCTTCAGCGCGGCGCGGGTGGGAATGATGATGCGCGGCAGCGTCATCAGCGTCAGCACCAGCCCGCCGACGATGGGCGCCGATTGCGGCAGGCCCGCGAAGTTGATGAAGGCCGCCAGCCCCAGGATCCCGAAGACGATGGACGGCACGGCGGCCAGGTTCGAGATATTGACCTCGATGATGTCGGTGATGCGGTTCTTGGGCGCGAATTCCTCAAGATAGATGCTGGCCGCGACGCCGATGGGCACGGCCAGGACCAGCACCACCAGCATCATGTAGAAGGATCCCAGGATCGCCACGCCCACGCCTGCGGCTTCGGGGCGCTGGTCGGATGCGTCGGCATTGGTCAGGAAGTTCCAGTTGAAGCGGGTCACGATCATCCCGCGTTCCGCCAGCGCCTGCGCCAGTTGAAGCTGCTGGGGCGAGGTGTTGCTGTCGCGCGCGGCGCTGTCCATGGTCACGCGGCCCTTGAAGAAGCCGTCGATGCGGCCCCCCGTCAGCACGTCGAATTCGACGGTCTGGCCGATCAGGTCGGGGTTCGCCAGCACGCGGTTGCGGACTTGGGCCGAGGCTTCCTTGGAAACCAGCCCGTCGATGTCCTTTTCCGTCAGCCCCTCGATCTGGATATTCTCGCGCGCCACAGCCGCCTCGACCGCGGCATCCAGAACCTTGCCATAGGACAGGGTCAGCACCTTGGCCATTTCCGCCGGGTCGCGGTTGCCCTTGGGGTCCAGCACGGCAGCGTCCAGTGTGACGGGGATATTCAGATAGGTCTGGCGGAACGCTCCCGCGCCCCCTGTCAGGATCGTCGCCAGCAGCACCACCAGCGCGATCATGGAAATGGCGATGGCCGCGACGCCATACAGGCGGAAGCGCTTTTCGGCGGCGTTGCGGGCCTTGGTGCGCGCATCCTGTTCCAGAAGCGAGACGGGCTTACGGTCGGGCACGGCGGCCGATTGGGACAGCGGCATATCGGTCATTCGTATTGCTCGCGATATTTGCGCACGATGATCAGCGCGACCACATTGAGGGCCAGGGTGATGACGAACAGCGTCAGCCCCAGGGCAAAGGCCACCAGCGTTTCGGGCGAGTTGAAGTCGCTGTCGCCGGTCAGCTGGCTGACGATCTTGACGGTGATGGTGGTCATCGCCTCCAGCGGATTGAGGCTCATCTGCGCGGCGGCCCCTGCGCCCAGAACCACGATCATCGTCTCGCCGATGGCGCGGCTGGCGGCCAGCAGGACCGCTCCGACGATGCCCGGAAGGGCGGCGGGCAGCACCACCTGGCGCACGGTTTCCGAAGGGGTCGATCCCAGGCCAAGCGCGCCGTCGCGCAAGGATTGCGGCACGGCGTTGATGATGTCGTCGGACAGCGAGCTGACAAAGGGGATCAGCATGATGCCCATCACCAGCCCCGCCGTCAGAACCGAGGTGCCCGAATTGCCCAGGCCCAGCGGCTGGGCAAAGTAGTCGCGCAGCAGCGGCCCCACGGTGATCAGCGCGAACAGGCCATAGACGATGGTGGGGATCCCGGCCAAGACCTCGATCGCGGGTTTGACGAAGCCGCGCACCCGGGGGGACGCGTATTCCGACATATAAACGGCGGCGAACAGCCCGATGGGCACCGCGACCAGCAGCGCGATGGCCGACACATAAAGCGTGCCCCACAGCAGCGGCACGATGCCAAGGCGCGAATTGCCCTGGAAGCGCGGCGTCCATTCGGTGCCGAAGAAGAAGGCCTTCCAGTCGTAAAGCTGGAAGAAGTGCCCGGTCTCGAAAACCAGCGACAGCACGATCCCGGCGGTGGTGACGATGGCGATCAGCGAACACAGCATCAGCAGGCCCAGCACCATCCGCTCGACCACGTTGCGGGCCTGGTAGTCCTGGCCGATGCGCATCACGCCAAGGCCAAGCCCGGCGACGGCGGCGATCAGGGCGACGATGCCCAGGACCGGCCCGGAGGCATCCGTCAGCACGCCCGCCAACCGCAGGACCGACCCCAGCGCCAGCACCGCCAGCGGCGGCAGCAGCGCGGTCAGCGCGACACTGTAACCATGATAGGTGGGGCGGCTGTGCAGCTTGCGCACGTCGGGCCCGGCGGATGCGAAGGCGCGGCTGCGCCCGACGATGTAGCCGGCGGCGGCCAGCAGGAGGCTTGCAAAAAGGGCCCAGGACAGCGGCATTCGGGCATTCCCTTGTGAAAAGGCAGCGGGCGGCACGGTGTCTGCCGTGCCGCCGCGCGTGTTACTGCATCACCGTCCCGTTGGCGACGGCTTCCTGGGTCGCGGCCAGTTCCGGGTCCGACACCAGCCCGTATTCGGCCAGCGGGCCATCGGGGCCAGCCAGTTCATCGGACACGAAGAACTCCACGAATTCCTTCAGCCCTTCGATTTCGCCGAAATGCGCCTTCTTCACATAGAAGAACAGCGGGCGCGACACCGGGTATTCGCCCGAGGCGATGGTTTCCGTGGACGGCGTGACGCCGCCGATGGTGCCGACCTTCAGCTTGTCGGTGTTGTTTTCATAGAAGGACAGGCCGAAGACGCCGATCCCGTTGGGCGCGCTCTGGATGCGGGCCAGCGTTTCCGTGTAATCGCCGTCGATATCGACAGCCTTGCCGTCGGTGCGCAGCGTGGTGCAGGCTTCCTCGGCCGCGTCCTCGTCCATGCCCGATGCCTTGAAGGCCTCAAGGGCGCCCGATTCCTCGCAGCCGGCCATGATGACCTTTTCCTCGAAGACTTCGCGGGTGCCGTGCTTGGTGCCGGGGATGAAGGCCAGGATTTCCTGCTGCGGCAGGTCCGGGTTCACCTCGGACCAGTTGGCGGCGGTGTTGTCCACGACCTGGCCGTCCTTCACGACCTTGGCGGACAGGGCGTTGAACCAGTCGGCGGGGGTATAGGCGAAATCCGCGCCGCCCGCGGCATTGGCGAAGACGATCCCGTCATAGCCGATGCGGACCTCCATGATCTCGGTCACGCCATTGGCGGTGCAGGCCTCGCGTTCCGCGTCGCGGATCGGGCGGCTGGCATTGGCGATGTCGATGGTGTTGGTGCCCACGCCCTCGCAGAACTTCTGCAGCCCGCTGCCGGTGCCGCCGGATTCGACGACCGGGACGGGGAAATCCATGTTCTCGCCAAAGACCTCGGCCACGATGGTCGCATAGGGCAGGACGGTGGACGATCCCGAGACCTGGATCTGATCGCGGGCGGCCGCAGTCGTGGCCGAGGCGGCGATCACGGCCAGGGCCGAGACGGTGGATTTCACGGTGGACATGGATCTCTCCTGTTTTCTTCACGCCCAGGGTGGGCCTGTGCGTGACCTAAGCGCCCGTGGTGACGCTTGTGCGACGGCTATGTAACAATCGAATGACAAATGCGCTCCGGCTGGGGCAGAAATTTTGCCGGGTGAGCAATTTCGAACGGGCAGGCCCAGGAAACGCATGCGTTTCCCCCTGCGTGAGCGGATCCCCTGAAACATTGGCGCCCAAGCCCCCGGTAGGTCGGCATCCGGCCCAAGGGGGGTTGGGCGCTGGCCGAGCCTTTGGGGCCCGGCGGTTTTCGGGGCAACTTCATCGCGTGGCAAAGACGATGGCCTTTGCCAGATCAAGGGCGGCGCGC
Source organism: Paracoccus sp. SSK6 (assembly GCF_039770665.1). NCBI lineage: Bacteria > Pseudomonadati > Pseudomonadota > Alphaproteobacteria > Rhodobacterales > Paracoccaceae > Paracoccus > Paracoccus sp. SSK6. Next base: position 68,803 of record NZ_JBDPNJ010000003.1, read on the forward strand.
TGTCAGCATGTTGACTGACCCTAACCGATCCGCCCCCGTGCGCCGCCCGTCTGCGCCCGGTCCATCAGCAGGTGGTCCAGGATCACGCAAGCGGCCATCGCCTCGGCCACGGGGACTGCGCGGATGCCCACGCAGGGGTCGTGGCGGCCCTTGGTGATCAGGTCGATCTCCTGCCCGTGACGATCGATGGTGCGGCGCGGCGTGGTGATGGAGCTGGTGGGCTTGACCGAGAAGCGGACAACGATCGGCTGGCCGGTGCTGATCCCGCCCAGGATGCCGCCCGCGTGGTTCGAGAGATAGATCGGGCCGTCGTTGCCCATGCGGATCTCGTCGGCATTGTCGGTGCCGGTCAGGGCGGCGGCGGCCATGCCCTCGCCGATCTCGACGCCCTTCACGGCATTGATCGACATCATCGCGGCGGCAAGGTCGGTGTCGAGCTTGGCATAGACCGGCGCGCCGAGGCCGGGCGGGCAGCCCTCGACCAGCACCTCGATGGCGGCGCCGACGCTGTCCTGCGCCTTGCGGATGGTGTCCAGGTAGTCGGACCACTGGTCCACGGCACTGGCATCGGGCAGGAAGAACGGGTTGTCGCCGATGGCATTCGCGTCGAATTTCGCGCGGTCCAGATGCAGGCTGCCCATCTGCACCATGTATCCGGTGATCCGCAGGTCGGGCAGCAACTCGCGCAGCACGGCCTGCGCGATGCCACCCGCCGCGACCCGTGCCGCGGTTTCGCGGGCAGACGAACGCCCGCCGCCGCGATAATCGCGATGGCCGTATTTCAGATGATAGGTAATGTCGGCATGGCCGGGGCGGAAGGCCTGCGCGATCTCTCCGTAATCCTTGGACCGCTGGTCGGTGTTCTCGATCATCAGCTGGACCGGCGTGCCGGTGGTGCGGCCCTCGAAGACACCCGACAGGATGCGGACCTGATCGGGTTCGCGGCGCTGGGTGGTGTGTTTCGACGTGCCGGGGCGGCGGCGGTCCAGGAACTGCTGAATCCAGGCCTCGTCCAGGGCCACGCCGGGCGGGACGCCATCGACGGTGGCGCCAAGCGCGGGACCGTGGCTTTCGCCCCAGGTGGTGAACCGGAACGCGCGGCCGAAAGTGTTGTAGCTCATGCGGTTTCTCCGGTCAGGGCTTTCAGGTCATAGATCAGATCCAGCGCCTCGCGCGGGGTCAGGGCGTCGGGGTGGATGTCCTTCATCCGCGCCTCCAGCGGGCTTTCCTTGGCGCGGGCGGGGGGAGGCGCGGGCGGCACGGCGCGGAACAAGGGCAGGTCGTCGATCAGGGCGGCAGGGCGGGCGGCGCCCTCGCGTTCACCCGATTCCAGCGCGTCCAGCACGGCGCGGGCGCGTTCGACCACGGATGCGGGCAGCCCCGCCAGCTTTGCCACCTGCACGCCATAGCTGCGGTCGGCGGCGCCCTTGCGGACCTCGTGGAGGAAGATCACCTCGCCCTCCCATTCGCGCACCGCGACGGTGGCGTTCTCCACGCCGTCCAGCTTGGCGGACAGCGCCGTCATCTCGTGGTAATGGGTGGCGAACAGCGCCCGGCAGCGGTTGGTTTCATGCAGATGCTCCATGACTGCCCAGGCGATGGACAACCCGTCCCAGGTGGCGGTGCCGCGCCCGATCTCGTCCAGGATCACCAGGGCGCGGTCGTCGGCCTGGTTCAGGATCGCGGCGGTTTCCACCATCTCGACCATGAAGGTGGAGCGCCCGCGCGCGAGGTCGTCGGCGGCGCCCACGCGGGAAAAAAGCTGGCTGACCAGGCCGATATGGGCGCGGCGGGCGGGCACGAAGGCCCCGGCCTGCGCCAGCACGGCGATCAGGGCGTTCTGGCGCAGGAAGGTGGATTTGCCCGCCATGTTCGGGCCGGTCAGCAGCCATATCGCCGGCGTCTGGCCTTCGGTCAGCGCGCAATCATTGGCGACGAAGCTTTCGGCCTTGCGCTTCAGGGCGCGTTCCACGACCGGGTGACGGCCGCCCTCGATCACGAAGGCGCGGCTGTCATCGACCAGCGGGCGGGTCCAGCCCTCGCCCGTGGCGATGTCGGCGAAGGCGGCGGCCAGGTCGATCTCGGCCAAGGCGCGCGCCGCCTGGCCGATGGCTGCGGCCCGGTCCAGCACCGCCGCGCGCAGGCGGTCGAAGATGCCGCGCTCGATCTCCAGCGCGCGGTCGCGGGCGTTGAGGATGCGCGTCTCAAGCTCCGACAGATCGACGGTGGTGAAGCGGACCTGGTTGGCGGTGGTCTGGCGGTGGATAAAGGTCGCGTTCAGCGGCGGGGCCATCATGCGTTCGGCATGGGTGGCCGTCGTCTCGATGAAATAACCCAGCACGTTGTTGTGCTTGATCTTGAGGCTGCCCACCCCCGCCAGCGCGGCATAGTCCGCCTGCATCCCGGCGATGACGCCCCGGCCCTCGTCCCGCAGGCGGCGGGTCTGGTCCAGATCCTCGTCATGGCCGCTGGCGACAAAGCCGCCGTCGCGGGCCAGCAGCGGGGGTTCGGCCACAAGCGCGTCATCCAGCAGCCGGATCAAGGCGTCATGGCCGGTCAGGTCACGCGCGGCCTCGGCCAGCACCGGCGCGGCATCGCTCGGCAACCGCGCCGCGATGGCCGCGCCCTGCGCCAGCCCCGCCCGGATCGCGGCCAGATCGCGCGGTCCGCCCCGGTCCAGCGCCAGCCGCGACAGTGCCCGGTCCATGTCGGGCACGCGCGCCAAGGCCGTTCGCAGGTCGCCCATCAGGCGCGGGTCATCGACCAGCATCGCCACCGCATCCTGCCGCGCATGGATCAGCGCCAGATCGCGGCTCGGCGCGCTGATGCGCCGTTCCAGCAGCCGCGCGCCCGCGGCCGTCACCGTCCGGTCGATGGCCGCCAGAAGCGAGCCCTCGCGTCCGCCCGACAGGGCCTGCGTCAGTTCCAGGTTGCGCCGGGTCGCCGCGTCGATCTGCATCGCCCCCCCCGCGCGTTCGCGCACCGGCGGGCGCAGCAGCGGCAGCTTTCCCTTCTGGGTCAGGTCCAGGTAATCGACGATGGCGCCCATGGCCGACAGTTCGGCGCGGGTGAACGACCCAAAGCCGTCCAGCGTCTCCACGCCATAAAGCGCACAAAGCCGCCGCTGCCCCGCCGCGCTGTCGAAGGCGGATGCGTGCAGGTCGGTCAGCGCCGCCCCGGCATCCGCCGCCAGATCGTCCAGCCCCGATCCGTCGGCCGCCAGCAACTCGCGGGGCGCAAGCCGCGCCAGTTCCGGGGCCAGCCGGGCATGGGCGCAGTCCATCACCTGAAAGGCGCCGGTGGAGATGTCCACCCAGGCCAGCGCGCAATCCTCGCGAACCTGGGCGAAGGCCGCCAGATAGTTGTGCCGCCGCGCCTCCAGCAGCGATTCCTCGGTCAGGGTGCCGGGGGTGACAAGGCGCACCACGTCGCGCGCGACGACCGACTTGGACCCACGCTTCTTCGCCTCGGCCGGATCCTCCATCTGCTCGGCAATGGCCACGCGGAACCCCTTGCGGATCAGCGTCAGCAGATAGCTTTCCGCCGCATGGACCGGCACGCCGCACATCGGGATCGGCTCGCCCGCATGGGTGCCGCGTTTCGTCAGCGCGATGTCCAGGGCGCTCGCGGCGGCCACCGCGTCGTCGAAGAACATCTCGTAGAAATCGCCCATCCGATAGAACAGCAGCGCGCCGGGATTGGCGTCCCGGATCGCCAGGTATTGCGCCATCATCGGGGTGGGCTGATCGGTGGTATCCTTCGTCATGGCCGCTGTTCTAGCCGCTTGCGCCCGCCTGCGAAATCCCTACATTCAAGGCCTACCTCGGGGGGCCTTCCTGGCTGAGACGCGCAAGCGGACCCGTTGAACCTGATCCGGCTAACACCGGCGGAGGGAAGGTGACGCTGTCCTTTCTTTCGTAACCCTTGTGGAAAGGAGACAGCGATGAAACTGCCCCTGATGCTTGCCCTGCTGGCCGCGACCCCGGCATTCGCGCAGGACAAGCCCGTCCTGACCGTCTATGCGGGCGAATCCATCACCAGCGAATGGGGCCCCGGCCCGAAGATCGAGGAAGGGTTCGAGGCCATCTGCGCCTGCGACCTGCGCTTCGTCACCGGGGACGAGTTGTCGCGCATCCTGATGGAGGGCGAGAAGACCGAGGCCGACATCGTCTTCGGCCTGAACACCGACGTGACGGCCCGCGCCCGCGCATCCGGCCTTTTCGCACCGCATGGGCAGGACACGACCGGCCTGTCGCTGCCCATCGAATGGACGGACGACATCTTCCTGCCCTACAACTGGGGCGAGACGGCCTTTGTCTATGACGAGACCCGGCTGGAAAACCCGCCCGCCAGTTTCGCCGAACTGCTGGACGCATCCGACGACCTGAAGATCGTCATCCAGGATCCGCGGTCTTCCGTGTCGGGTCTGGCGCTGCTGCTCTGGGTGAAGTCGGTCTATGGCGATGACGCGCCGGACGCCTGGGCCAGGCTTGCGCCGAAGGTGCTGACCGTGACCAAGGGCTGGTCCGAAAGCTACGGCATGTTCACGGAGGGAGAGGCCGACATGGTGCTCTCCTACACCACCTCGCCCGCCTATCACATCGAGGCCGAGGGCGACACGGCCAAGAAGGCTGCGATCTTCCCCGAGGGCCATTACTTCATGGCCGAGGTCGCGGCACAGGTCCGCACCACCGACCAGCCGGAACTGGCACAGCAATTCATGGACTGGATCCTGACGCCCGAGTTCCAGAAGGTGATCCCGCTGGCCAACTGGTCCCTGCCCGCCAAGCTGCCCGAAGCCGAGTGGCCGCAGGTGATGCGCGATCTGCCGCGCCCCGAAAAGACCCTGTTCTATTCCGAAGACGAGGCCGAGGCGCTGCGTCAGCCCGCGCTGGACGAATGGCTGCGGGCATTCTCCGGCTGACGCGGGCCGAGGCCGGGGGCGCGGTCGCCGCCCTTGGCCTTGCCGCGCTGATCCTTGGCACGCTGGCCGCCGTCATGGGACAGGCGCAGGGACTGTCGGGGCTTGGCGCCTGGGACTGGCGCGCGGTGTGGTTCACGCTTTGGCAAGCGGCGCTGTCCGCCACGCTGTCGGCATTGCTGGCGGTGCCGGTCGCGCGTGCCTTGGCGCGGAGGCGCTTTCCGGGGCGGGCGGCCCTGGTGACGCTGCTTGGCGCGCCCTTCATCCTGCCGGTGATCGTGGCGATCATGGGGCTTGTCTCGATCTTCGGCCGCAACGGCGCGGTCAATGACGGGCTGCGTGCCCTGGGCCTGCCCGAGATCACCATCTATGGCTGGCAGGGCGTGATCCTGGCGCATGTGTTCTTCAACCTGCCCTTGTCGGTGCGACTGATCCTGCAGGGCTGGCAAGCGATCCCGGCGGAACGCTTCCGGCTGGCGGCATCGCTGGGCTTCGGTCCGCGCGACGTGGCGCGGCATCTGGAACGGCCGATGCTGCGGGCGGTGCTGCCCGGCGTCTGGCTCGCGGTGTTCCTGGTCTGCCTGACCAGCTTCACCGTGGCGCTTGCGCTTGGCGGCGGGCCGCGCGCGACCACCGTGGAACTGGCGATCTATCAGGCCTTCCGCTTCGACTTCGACCTGGGACGGGCGGCGAGCCTGGGGCTGATCCAGATCGCGGTTTGCGTGGCGGCGATGGCGCTGGCGCGATGGATCGCGATCCCTGCCGCCTTCGGCGCGGGGCTGGATGCGGACCACATGCCCGCGGCACCCGGCGGATGGCGCCGGATCAGCGACGCCCTTGTGATCACAGCGGCCGCCGGGTTCCTGATCTGGCCCATGGGCACCGTGACCCTGCGTGGCTTGCCCCGTATCCCCGTCCTGCCGCCCGAAGTCTGGGACGCCGCGCTCCGATCGGTGGTCATGGCGCTGATCTCGGCCCTGCTGGCGCTGATCCTGTCCTTGATGCTGGCCCTGTCGTTGTCGCGCGGGCGGATGCGCTGGATCGAGACGGCGGGGATGCTGCCTCTGATCGCATCGCCCCTGGTGCTGGGGACGGGGCTGTTCATCCTGTTGCGCGGCTGGTTTCCGCCGCAGGCACTGGCGCTGCCGGTCACGGTGGCGATCAATGCGGTGATGGCCCTGCCTTTCGGGCTGCGCGCGCTGATCCCGGCGGCGCGGACCCTGCAGCGGGACTACGGGCGGCTGGCCGATTCGCTGGACCTGCGCGGGTGGGCGCGGCTGCGTTACCTGACCCTGCCGCGCCTGGCCCGTTCCCTGGGCTTCGCGGGCGGGCTGGCGGCGGCCCTGGCCATGGGGGATCTGGGCGTGATCACATTGTTCGGGGGCGACCGGCCAACCCTGCCCTTGCAACTGTACCAGTTGATGAATTCCTATCGCATGGCCGATGCCTCGGCCTGCGCGGTGCTGCTGATGGCGATCAGTTTCGGGTTGTTCTGGATCTTCGACCGTGGGGGACGCCTTGCTTGACTTCGACGCCGTCCGCGTGACGCGCGGCAGCTTCACCCTGTCGGCGGACGTGACCATCCCCAAGGGGGCGCGGGTGGCGGTGATCGGCGCATCCGGGTCGGGGAAATCCACGCTGCTGTCGCTGGTGGGCGGCTTCCTGGCGCCCGACCGGGGGCGCATCCTCCTGGACGGGCAGGACATCACCGCCCTGCCGGCGGGACGACGCCCGGTCTCGACGCTGTTCCAGGACCAGAACCTGTTTCCCCACCTGACGGTCGCGCAGAACGTGGGGCTTGGGCTGCGCCCCGACCTCCGCCTGTCCGAATTGCAGCGGACCCGCGTGGCGCAGGTCCTGGCCGAGGTCGGGTTGGAGGGGATGGAGGCACGCAAGCCCGCCAACCTGTCGGGCGGCCAGCAAAGCCGCGTGGCGCTTGCCCGCGTGCTGCTGCGCGCGCGGCCCGTGCTGCTTCTGGACGAGCCCTTCGCGGCGCTTGGACCGGCGCTGAAGGGCGAAATGCTGACTTTGCTGGCCCGTATTGCCGACCAGACCGATGCCACGGTGCTGATGGTCACCCACGACCCCGACGACGCCCGCAGCTTCGCCCCGCAGACGATCCTGGTGGATGGCGGCGTGGCGCATCCGCCGGTGCCGACCGGACCGCTGCTGGACAACCCGCCGCCGGGGCTGCGGGCCTATCTGGGGTGAAATGGACAGAACATCGCATGGGCGGGAAAAGGAAACGCACTGCGTTTCCTCCGCCCGCGTGTGACGGTGCCATCAGAGAGGTTTCGGTTCCGCGATCTCGGTAGGCCGGCGCCCGCCGGTGGCGGGGCGGGCGCTGGCCGGGCCTCGGAGGCCCGGCGGCTTTGGTGGTAGTCGCAGCGCGTGGCAAAGGCGATGGCCTTTACCAGTCGGCGCTGGACCCTTACAGGTTGAACACCCGTTCCGGCTGCACCAGCCCGCCCTGGTAACGCCCGATGCAGACCGGCCCCTTCGCATCCGCCACCCAGACCAGATCGCCCCATTCCGCAGTGCCCGTTACCTGCCCCGGATTGCCGTTGCGGATGCGGACCGCGCCTTCGGGCGTGGCGCGCAGCATCGGCAGGTCGGCCAGCGCGACCTCCAGCGGCAGAAGCTGCGTGTCCAGCCAGTCCTGCGCCTCGCGGTCGATCCTGTCGAAGGGCACGGCGCCCTCGGCCTCGAACGGGCCGGACCAGGTGCGGCGCAGATGGGCCACATGGCCCAGGCAGCCCAGCGCCCGGCCCAGGTCGCGGGCGATGGAGCGGACATAGCCCCCCTTGCCGCAGACCATCTCCAGCCGGGCGGTGTCGCGGTCGCAGTCCAGCAGGGTCAGGCTTTCGACCCAGAGGGGACGGGCGGCCAGATCCAGTTCCTCGCCCTCGCGCGCGAGGTCATAGGCGCGTTCGCCATCGACCTTGACGGCGGAAAAGGCCGGGGGAACCTGCATGATGTCGCCAGTAAAGGCGGGCAGCGCCGATTCAATCGCGGCGCGGTCGGGGCGGGCATCCGAGGTCCGCACGACTTCGCCCGAGGCATCGTCGGTCGCAGTCTCGGCCCCCCAGTTGACGGTGAAGTCATAGCATTTCAGCGCATCGGTGACGGTGGCGACGGTCTTGGTCGCCTCGCCCAGCGCCACGGCCAGGACGCCGGTCGCGTCGGGATCCAGCGTGCCCGCATGGCCCGCCTTCTTCGCGTCCAGCGCCCAGCGGACCTTGGCCACCACCGCGGTCGAGCCGACGCCCGCGGGCTTGTCCACGATCAGCCAGCCATTGATGTCGCGGCCCTTCTTGCGTGCCATTGTAACCCCCGTGAAATCGAAGGCGGCGGCATAGCGGCGGGGCCGCAAGCCGTCAACCGGCGCTTTCGACCAGCCCGATGATCGGCCCCAGCGACCGCCCGAAATCCGCCCGGTTCACCCCCGGCGCGTAAAGGCGGCTGATGGAACCGTCGAAATACAGCGCATCGCGCACGCCAAGCCCGTCGCGGAACAGGCGGCCGAATTCGTGGAACGTCACCGCCCGGTCGGAAATCGCGAACCACGCGGTCTGCCCATCGGGCGACACGCCGACGCCGTTCCGCACATAGCGGCTGTCCGAATCGACCAGGAAACGCGGGTGCAGGTCGCCGTCGATCACCAGCATCGGCCCGGACTGGGTGGCAAGGCGGCAGTCGGGGCGGGCGCTCGCAAAGGCGCGGCTTTCGATCACCTGGAAGGGCCGCGCGCCGCCGGTGCAGAAAACCCCGTTCGGCAGCATCCCGAAATTGTCGCGGCTGGCCCCGGTGACGATGGGCTGCAGCTCCGCACCGTCGATGACCAGCAGGCCCACGGGGCGGTAATCGGCATGATACATGCCCGCGTTCATGGCGAAGGACAGGCTTTCGCCCTGCGCCAGCGTCGCGCGGACATTGCTGAAGTTGCGCAGCGGCTTGCCGTCGGCGCCGTCCTGCCACAGGCGTAGCGCGGGTTCCTGGTCGGCGGATACCTCGCAGACGACATAGCCCTGGCCGTCATGGCTCATGCGGCTGCACCCGTCCGCCGCCGCCGGGATTGCCCAGGCCACCAGCATCCCCAGGGCCACGCCCAGGGGGCGCAGGTCAACCGGCATCGCCATCCTCATCCGCGCCTTCCACATCGCGGCGGACGCGTTCGTCGGCGAACATGCGGCGGGTGTCGTCCAGCCGGTCGAAGGTCTCGTCCAGCTGGAAGCGCAGTTGCGGCGCGTATTTCAGCGTCATCGCCTTGGCGACCAGGTGGCGCAGTTCCGGCGCATTGCGGCGCAGGGCGGCCAGCGCATCCTGCGCGTCATGCCCGCCCAGCGGCAGCACATAGGCCGTGGCGACCTTCAGGTCGGGCGATGTGCGGACCTCGCCCACGGTGATCGAATGGCGGTTGAGATCCGGGTCATGCACGTCGGCGCGCAGCAGCACGTCGGACAGGGTGCGGCGGATCAGCTCGCCCACGCGAAGCTGGCGCTGCGAGGGGCCGGGCCCTTGGGAAAAACGGTTCTGTGCCATGCGTCCCGATGTAGGGGGTCGCGGGGCGCGCCGCAACGGGATAAGAGGCGGGAAAGCAAAGCCCGGAGGCCCCCATGAGCGATTTGCAGAACACAGACGCGCCCGTCCTGCCGGGGATCGTCGTCACCGGGGCCTCGGGCCGGATGGGGCAGATGCTGGTCCGGCTGATCGCGGACAGTCCCGAGGCGCGGCTTGTGGGCGCGCTGGAACGCCCCGGCCATCCCTGGATCGGCCGCGACGTGGGCGAAGCCATGGGCGGGGCGGCCTTGGGCGTGACGGTCAGCGACGACGCCGTGGCGGTGATCGCGCAGGCGCAGGCGGTGATCGACTTCACCGCGCCCGCCGCGACCGTGGCCTTCGCCGAACTGACCGCGCAGGCCCGCGCGGTGCATGTGATCGGCACCACGGGGCTGGAACAGTCGCATCTGGATTGTCTCAAGGCCGCCGCCCGCCATGCGCCGATCATCCGCGCCGGCAACATGAGCCTGGGCGTGAACCTGCTGACGGGCCTGACCCGCAAGGTCGCCGCCGCCTTGGGCGAGGATTGGGACATCGAGGTCGTCGAGGCCCATCACCGCCACAAGGTCGATGCGCCGTCCGGCACCGCGCTGATGCTGGGCGAGGCCGCCGCCGAAGGGCGCGGCAGGACGCTGGCCGAATTGCGGACACCGGCGCGCGAAGGCATCACCGGCGCGCGCGAGGCGGGTTCGATCGGCTTTGCCGCCATTCGCGGCGGCGACGTGGTGGGTGAGCATGACGTGATCTTCGCGGGCCAGGGCGAACGGATCGTGCTGCGGCACCTGGCGACCGACCGGGCGATCTTCGCGCGCGGCGCCATCCGCGCGGCGATCTGGGGCCAGGACAAGGGGCCGGGGGAATACGACATGCAGGATGTGCTGGGGTTGAACTAGGCGGGCGCGATTCACCCGGCTCGGCTGGCGAAGGCCATCGCCTTCGCCACGTGGCTCCATAGCCACCAATGCTGCCGGGCTTCAAAAGCCCGGCCAGCGCCCGACCCGCTCCCCGGCGGGCGCTTCTCGCCCACCGGGTCGGGCGCTGGCCTCTCGTGGGCTTGAGCGGAACCGTCTCTAACCGAACCCGATCACGCGGCGGGGGAAACGCAATGCGTTTCCTGGTCCCGCCCGTTTACCTTGGTCATGGTGAGGTAGAACCCCACCCTACGGCGGCTTGTAGGGTGGGGTTTCACCCCACCATGCCCCCTTACGGCTGGATCGAACAGCATCCCGACAGCATCCGTGGCTGATCCCCATGCAGCACCATCACCGCCGACAGCCCATAAAGCCGGTCCGACATCCCGTCCGAACAGATCTGCGGATGCGAGAACAGCGTCATGTCCCGCGCCACGACCACCCGCGCGGGATCGCGGAAGATGCCGCTGTCCAGCACCGCCTGAACGGGACGTCGGTCGCCCGCCTGATTTTCGGGCGTGCGCAGGACCAGATCGCCCCCTTCGCGCTTCGCGTCCCAGAACGGCTCGGTCCCCAGGCAGCGGAACGCGGCGGGCAATGCGCCCGGCTCCCACACATCGACGCGATAGGACAGATAGCGCATCGACACCCAGCCCGACCGCTCGGGCGTGTTGACCCGGCCCCAGCCCCGGCGCTCCTCGACCACCTCGATGGCCTTTGCGCCCGGCGCCAGGGTGCCGATGATCTCGGACGACGCGTTCGGCTCGGCCCGGATGTTCAGGACGTCATTCGCGGCGACGCCCGCCACGTCGAACAGGGTGGGCAGGATGTATTCCTGCGTGGCTGAGGCGGGACCGGCAAGGGCAAGCGTCAGGGCAAGGGCTGTGCGGAACATGGGCGTATCCTCCTGAACCGCAGTCTAGCGGCTTTGACGCCACATGCCATGGGGTCCGTTCACGGATGGTTCCCCCCGCGCGCCGAAGCCGCTAGAACAAGCCCCATGACGACGCGCCTGATTGCAGACGAAGACCTGACCGCCGCCCTGGCACGGATGCTGGCCGCCACCCTGCGGCCCGGCCGGACGGTGCTGCTGGACGGGCCGGTCGGGGCGGGCAAGACCCATTTCGCCCGCGCCTTCATCCGCGCCCGGCAGGGCGATGCGGCCGAGGATGTGCCAAGCCCCACCTTCACGCTGGTCCAGACCTATGACGACCCGCTGGGGTTCGAGATCTGGCACGCCGACCTCTATCGCCTGACCGACCCTTCGGAACTGGCCGAACTGGGGCTGGAGGAGGCGTTGACCGACGCCATCTGCCTGATCGAATGGCCCGACCGGCTGGAGCGGCTGCCGGACGGCGCCATCACCGTCGCCATCGCCGCCCATGCGAACCCCGACCTGCGCCAGATCACCCTGATTGCGCCCGACGCCGCCCGCATCGCGGCCCGCGCCACCTTCGTGGCAGGCGCCGGTTGGGCCGAGGCGCGGGTGCTGCCGCTGGCGGGGGATGCCTCGGCCCGGCGCTATTTCCGGCTGGTGGGACCGCAGGGCAGCGCGGTGCTGATGGACGATCCGTCGGGGGCCTGCGCGCCTTTCGTTGCGATGACGGACTGGCTGCGCGGCCACGGCTTCGGCGCGCCTGCGATCCTGGCGCAGGACCAGAGGGCGGGCCTGCTGCTGGTCGAGGATCTGGGCGACGACCTGGTCGCCCGCGTGCTGGAACGTGACGCTGCGATGGCGCCCAGGGTCTATGACCGGATCGCGGATTTCCTGGTCGATCTGCACCGCCATGCGGTCCCCGCTTTCGTGGCGCCGCTGGACGGGCCGGTGCTGGCCGAACAGGTGGGCCTGTTCGCGGACTGGTATCCGCAGGCGGCGGGCGCCACGGGCGGAGAGGAGATCGCCCCCCTGATCGCCCGCCTGCACGCGGAACTGGCCGCCGATATGCCCCCCGTCCTGTCGCTGCGCGACTTTCACGCGGAAAACCTGATCTGGCGGGGCGATGCGGCCCTGGGCCTGATCGACTATCAGGATGCGGTGGCGTGCCATCCGGCCTATGACCTGGTGTCGGCCCTGCAGGACGCGCGCCGCGATGTGGACCCGCAGATCGAGGCCGCCTGCATCGCCCGCTATCTGGCCGCGACGGGGTTGGACGGGGACCGCTTCCGCGCGGCCTATGCCCTGCTGGGGGCGCAGCGGAATTTGCGGATCATGGGCATCTTCACGCGGCTGTGCCTGCGCGACGGCAAGACGCGATACCTGGACTTCATGCCCCGCGTCTGGGGATATATCCAGCGCAACCTCGGCCATCCGGCGCTTGCGCCGCTGGCGCAGGCCGTCGCCGCCCTGCCCGCGCCCGACGCCGCCACCGTCGAAAGGATCCGTGCCCGATGCGCCCGCTGATGATCTTTGCCGCAGGGCTTGGCACGCGGATGCGCCCGCTGACGGACAACTGCCCGAAGCCGCTGATCCCGGTCGCCGGCCGGACCCTGCTGGACCGTGCGCTGGATCTGGGCCGGGCAGCGGGCGCCGGGCCGGTGGTCGTCAACACCCATTACCTGGGCGACCGGATCGCCGCCCATCTGGCGGGCGGCGACGTGGCGGTCAGCCATGAGCCAGGCGAAATCCTGGATACCGGCGGCGGGCTGCGCCAGGCCCTGCCGCTGCTGGGCCAAGGTCCGGTGATGACGCTGAACCCCGACGTGGTCTGGACCGGGCCGAACCCGCTGGCCGCGCTGGATGCGGCCTGGCGCGACGACATGGACGCGCTGCTGATGCTGGTGCCGCTGGACCGGGCAACCGGGCGGCAGGGCGCCGGGGATTTCGCCCTGGACGCCGATGGCCGGATCACCCGCCGGGGCGATCACGTCTATGGCGGCGCGCAGATCATCCGCCCCGACCGGCTGGCCGGGATCCCCGACCGGGTGTTTTCGCTGAACCGCCTGTGGGATCTGCTGATCGCCGATGGCCGCGCCTTCGGCATCACCCATCCCGGCGGCTGGTGCGACGTGGGCTATCCGCAAGCGATTCCCCTGGCGGAAAGGATGCTCGATGGCTGATCCCGTCTTCCGCGGCCTTTACGGCCTGCCGCCCGGCACCGATTTCGCCCGCGAATTCGTGGACGGCTTTCTGGACCGCATGGCCGGCCAGCCGCCCGAGGCCATGGCCCGCGTCACCATCTATGCCAATGCCTCGCGCACCCTGGCCGAGATGAAATGCGCCTTCGACAAGCGCGGGCCCCTGCTGCTGCCGCGCCTTCTGCCGGTCACGAACCTTGAGGCGCCCGCCATGCTGGGGCAGGCGGAAGCAGCGCCCCTGGCCCGGCGGCTGCAACTGGCCCGGCTGGTGGCAAAGCTGCTGGATGCGCGGCGCGACCTGGCGGCGGGCCATTCCATCGCCAGCCTGGCGCGGTCGCTGTCCGGTCTGATGCAGGAAATGCAGTATGAAGGACTGGGCGCCGACGCCCTGGAAGGCATCGACACGGGCGATCACGCGCGCCACTGGCAGAACGCCCTGGCATTCCTGCGCATCGCCGCTCGCTTCCACCTGGAAGGGGTACCGGTGGACCGCGCGGCGCGCCAGCGCCTTGCGGCCGAAACCCTGTGCCGGGACTGGGCGCAGGGCCTCAACCTGCCGCAGGGGCCGGTGATCGTCGCGGGCTCGACCGGATCGCATGGCGGAACCCGGCTGTTCATGGAGGCCGTGGCCGCCCTGCCCGAAGGCGCGGTGGTGCTGCCGGGCTTTGACTTCGACCAGCCGCAATCGGTCTGGGACAGCCTGGAGCAGGGCACCGACGATCACCCCCAGGCCCGCTTCGCGCCCCTGATCCGGGCCCTGGGCCATCCGGCGCGATGGACGGACACCCAGCCCCCCGTGCCCGACCGCAACCGGCTGATCTCTCTGGCGCTGCGGCCCGCGCCCGTGACCGACCAGTGGATCGCGGAAGGCCCGCGCCTGCCCGACCTGATGGCGCCCACCCAGGGGCTGACCCTGATCGAGGCCGACCAGCCCGGCCAGGAGGCCGAGGTGATCGCGCTGCTGCTGCGCGACGCGGCGGAACGGCACGAACCGGCAACCCTGATCGCCGCCGACGGCAACCTGGTCCGCCGGGTGAACGCCGCCCTGGACCGCTGGCACCTGCGTCCCGACGAAAGCGCGGGCCAGCCGCTGTCGCTGACCGCGCCCGGTCTGTTCCTGCGCCAGGTCGCCGCCCTGTTCGGACAGCCCCTGACCATCGACCGTCTGCTGATCCTGCTGAAGCATCCCCTGTCGGTCACGGGATCCCCCCTGGTCGGTGCCAACGAGGCGCGGCTTCTGGCGCGCCAGCTGGAACTGGAACTGCGCCACAACGGCCCGGCCTTTCCCGACGGCCCGTGCCTGCGCGACTGGGCCGCGCGGGGCGACAAGCAGCGCAAGACCTGGGCGGAATGGCTGGCCGGAATGCTGGACCGCATCACCCCGCTGGCCAAAGACCGCGCCGAACGCCCCCTTCCCGACCGGCTGCGCGACCTGATCGCCCTTGCCGATGCGCTTGCCGCAGGGCCGGGGGGCAGCGCTGCCGCCTCGAAGCTGTGGGAGGATCGGGGCGGTCCCCTGCTGCGGGCGACGATGGACCATCTGGCCGAACATGCGGCGGAAGGCCCCAGCCTCAGCGCGGCCGAGTTCTGCGCCCTGATCCTGGACGAGATGGGCCAGCAATCCGTCCGGGTCGAGGGCGACGCCTATTACCTGCATATCCGCGGCCCGCGCGAGGCGCGGATCGTCGGCGACGGCACCGTGATCCTGTCGGGCCTGAACGAAGGCGGCTGGCCGCAGGCCCTGTCGCCCGATCCCTGGCTGTCGCGCCCCATGCGTGCGGCGGCGGGCCTGCCCCTGCCGGAACGCCAGATTGGCCTGGCCGCCCATGACTTCCAGCAGGTGATGGGCCTGCCGCAGGTGATCCTGACCCGCGCCCGCCGCGATGCCGAGGCCGAGACGATCCCGTCGCGCTGGCTGAACCGGCTGACCAACCTGATGGGCGGCCTTCCCGAACGGCGCGGCCCGCAGGCGCTTGCGGCGATGCGCGCGCGGGGCGACCTGTGGCTGGCCCGCGCCCGCGCGGTGTCCCATCCCGCAGGGGCGGCGCGGCCCGCGCCCCGGCCTTCGCCCATCCCGCCCCCGCAGCCCTTCCGCGAACTGCCGGTCACCGATGTGTCCCTGCTGATCCGCGACCCCTATGCGGTTTATGCGAAACGCGTCCTGGGCCTGCGCCCGCTGCCCGCGCTGCGGCCCGAACCCGATGCCAGCCTGCGCGGCCAGACGCTGCATTCCATCGTCGAGGCCATGGTCCGGTCGAACCCCGCGCCCGACACCCCGCCCGCCGTCCTGAAGGCGCAGTTCCTGCGCCTGACCGCCGAGGTGCTGGTCCGCGAGGTGCCCTGGCCCACCGCCCGCGCCTTCTGGGCCGCGCGGATGGAGCGCATCGCCGACCGGATCGTCGCGGACGAACTGGCCCGCCTCTCCGAAGGCCGCCCGATCGTGGTGGAAAAACGCGGGCGGGTGGCGCTGGCGGGGATGGATTTCACCCTGACGGCGCGACCCGACCGGATCGACCTGCTGGGGGACGGCAGCGTGATGATCTATGACTACAAGTCCGGCAAGCCGCCCACCGACAAGCAGATCGCGGCCTTCGACAAGCAGTTGATCCTCGAGGCCGCGATGGCCCGGCGCGGCGGCTTCGACGCCCTTGGCCCGGCAGAGGTGGCGGGCATCCGCTATATCCAGCTGGGCGGCGAGGGAGAGACCCATCACCGCGACCATTCCCCGGAACTGGAGGCCGAGAACTGGGACGGCTTCGTGCGGCTGGTCGCGGCCTATCTGTCGGGGGAAATCGGCTTCACCTCGATGCGCGCGCCCGAACAGACCAGCTATGCGGGCGATTACGATCACCTGGCGCGATACGGCGAATGGTCGCTGGCCGATGCGCCGCGCGTGGAAAGGGTGGGTGACCATGGATGAAGCGACCCTGAACCAGATCGCGGCGGCCGATCCCGCCCGCTCCACCTGGCTGACGGCCAATGCGGGATCCGGCAAGACCCGCGTGCTGACCGACCGGGTGGCGCGCCTGCTGCTGGCGGGGACCGCGCCCGAACGCATCCTGTGCCTGACCTATACCAAGGCCGCCGCGACCGAGATGCAGAACCGCCTGCTGAAACGCCTGGGCCAATGGGCGATGCTGCCCGAACCGGACCTGCGCCGCGAACTGGCGGACCTGGGCGAAGGGGGCGACCCCGATCTGGCCCAGGCCCGCCGCCTGTTCGCCCGCGCCATCGAGACGCCGGGCGGGCTGAAGGTGCAGACCATCCACAGCTTCTGCGCGGCGCTGCTGCGGCGCTTTCCGCTGGAAGCGGGCGTGCCCATGGGCTTCATGGAACTGGACGACCGTTCCGCCCGCGCCCTGCGCGCCCAGGTCGTCGAGGATATGGCGGCGGAAGGCGTCCCCTCGATCCGCGACCTGACGGCGCTGGTGTCGGGCGACAACCTGGACGCCTTCCTGGCCGGGCTGTCCGAGGCGGATTTCCCGCGCGAGCCCCAGCCTGGGCCGATCTGGCGGTCCATGGGCCTGCCGCCGGGCCTCGACCGCGACGCGCTGCTGGCCCAGGTCTTCGACGGGGGCGAGGCCGACCTGTTCGCGGCCCTGGTTCCGATCCTGGGGGGCAGCGGCGCCAAGGACAGCAAGCTGGCCGAACAGCTTGCGCAGGGCAACTGGCGCGATCCGGGCCTGCCCGACCTGCATCTTTTGTGCAAATGCCTGCTGTTCGGGGCCACTGCCCGCGTGCCCTTCGGCCCCAAGATCGGCGACATCCCCACCAAGGCCCTGCGGGAAGGCCGCTGCGCCCCCTTCATGGCGGATTTCGAGGATTTGATGCAGCGCGTGGCACATGCCCGCCCGCTCTGCATGGGGCTGGCGCTTGCGGAAAAGACCCTGGCGCTGCACCGCTTCGGCCATGACTTCACCCGCCGCCTGGCGATCGAGAAGGCCACCCATGGCTGGCTGGACTTCGACGACCTGATCCGCCGCACCGCCGACCTGCTGGACGAATCCAGCATGGCGCAATGGGTGCTGTGGCGGCTGGACGGCGGCATCGACCATATCCTGGTCGATGAGGCCCAGGACACCAGCCCCGAGCAATGGCGGGTGATCCGGCGGCTGACGGACGAATTCACCAGCGGCGAGGGGGCGCATGACCGGCCCCGCACGCTGTTCGTGGTGGGCGATCCCAAGCAGTCGATCTATTCCTTCCAGGGCGCCGACATCGCCGTCTTCGAATCGGTCCGCGACCGCTTCCGCCAGGATTTCGAGGCCGTGGCCCAGCCCATGCAGCAGCGCGGGCTGGCCCATTCGTTCCGGTCCTCTCCGGCGATCCTGTCGCTGGTCGATACGGTCTTTTCGGGCGACGGGGCGCAGGGTCTGGGCGATCCGCCCCGCCATATCGCCTTCCGCGCCACGATGCCCGGCCGGGTGGACATCTGGCCGCCCCTGCCCGAACCCGAAAAGCCCGATCACGGCGACTGGACCCAGCCCGTCGATGCCCCGGCCGAGAACGCCGCCGACACGCAACTGGCCCGCGCGGTGGCGCGCGAGGTCAAGGCGATCATCGGCACGCCCATCACCGATGTGCGCTCGGGAGAGGTCCGCGCCATCGGGCCGGGCGACATCCAGATCCTCGTCCAGCGGCGGGCGGGGCTGTTCGACGACCTGATCCGCGAGTTGAAGGCGGCGGGCCTGCCCGTGGCCGGAGCCGACCGGCTGAAGCTGGCGGCCGAACTGGCGGTGCGCGACATCACCGCCACGCTCTCCGTCGCCTCGACCCCGGAAGACGACCTGTGCCTGGCCGCCGTGCTGAAATCGCCACTGTTCGGGCTGACCGAGGATGACCTGTACCGCCTGGCCGTCGGCCGGGGGCGGCAGACGCTGTGGCAGCGGCTGCGGGAATCGCATCACCGCAAGGCCTTCGAGGTGCTGTTCGACCTGCTGACCCAGGCCGATCACCTGCGCCCCTATGACCTGATCTCTCGCCTGCTGGTCCGCCACGGGGGACGCGCGGCGCTTCTGGCGCGGCTGGGCCCCGAGGCCGAGGACGGCATCGACGAACTTCTGTCGCAGGCCCTGGCCTATGACCGCGTGGAAACGCCGTCCTTGACGGGCTTCCTGGTCTGGCTGGGCAGCGACGACGTGCAGATCAAGCGGCAGATGCCGGGGGGCGCGAACGGGCTGATCCGGGTGATGACCGTGCATGGATCGAAGGGCCTGGAAAGCCCGGTGGTGATCCTGCCCGAAACCAGGAAGCGCAAGCCCGGCCGTGGCCAGCCGCTGATCCGCCTGGACGACATGCCCGCCTGGCGCGGGCTGTCGGCCGAACGCTCCGACCCCGTGGCCCTGGCCGTGGCCGACCTGGAACAGCGGCAAGAGGAGGAACGCCGCCGCCTGCTGTATGTGGCGATGACGCGGGCCGAAAGCTGGCTGATCGTGGCGGCGGCGGGCGATTGCGGATCGGGGCTGGAGTCGTGGCATTCGATGATCGCCGTCGGCGCCGAACGCTGCACGCTGGAGCGCGCGCCCATCGAGATCGACGGTATCGGCACCGGCCAGCGGCTGTTCTTCGGCGCCTGGCCCGAGGGGCCTGTCGCGGCCGAGGTGACGCTCGCCTCGTCCGCGCAGGCGCCGGAATGGGCGCAGCGCCGCGCGACCCCGCCGCCACCGCGCGACCTGGCCATTGCCGCAACCGCGCTTGGCGGCGCCAAGGTGATCGGCGCCCCGTCCGATGACGCCGACCCCGATGCCGCCATGCTGCGCGGCACCCGGCTGCACCTGCTGCTGGAACACCTGCCCCACCAGCCCGCCGCCGACTGGCCGCGCGTCAGCCGCGCGCTGCTGGCCGGGGCCGAAGGGGGCTTGCCCGACGCCGCCGAGCAGGCGGACCTTCTGGCCGAGGCCGCGGCGGTGATCCATGCCCCCGACCTGGCCCAGGTGATGGCCCCCGATCCTACGGCCCAGATCCTGACCGAGGTGGCGCTGACCGCCCCTCTGCCGGGTATCGGCACGGTCCATGGCAGCATCGACCGGCTGATCCTGACCGATACACGCATCCTGGCCGTGGACTACAAGTCGAACGCGCTGGTTCCCGACCGCCCCGAGGACACGCCCGAGGGGATCCTGCGGCAATTGGCGGCCTATCGCGCCGCGCTGCGGATGATCTGGCCCACCCGCCCGGTCGAGATCGCCGTGCTGTGGACCACCACCCGCAGCCTGATGACGATCCCCGATCCGGTCCTGGACCGGACCATGGCGGGTCTTGACGCAGCCCTTGACCGGAGGGTCATGGCTTCATAGCTGTTGGAACGAAGCCTTTTCGCCGCGCCCCTGCCCGGCATCCACCCTTGAAGGAGTGTTTCCATGGCCACCAAAGCCGTCACCGACAGCCAGTTCGACACCGAAGTCCGCCAGTCCGGCACCCCCGTCATCGTGGACTTCTGGGCGGAATGGTGCGGCCCCTGCAAGCAGATCGGCCCCGCGCTGGAGGAACTGTCCGAGGAATACGCGGGCAAGGTGAAGATCGTGAAGGTCAATATCGACGAGAACCAGGAACAGGCCGCCGCCCTTGGCGTGCGCGGCATCCCGGCCCTGTTCATGTTCAAGGGCGGCGAAGTCGTGTCGAACCGCATGGGCGCCGCGCCGAAAGCCGCGCTGAAAAGCTGGATCGAGGAATCGATCTGATCCGTCCCTGGCGATGATCGGGGGCGGCGGGTCCAGACGGGCCAGCCGCCCTTTTTCATGGCCGCCCGCAGGCGTTCGTCCGCGTCCGGCGACCCGGTCCAGGCGGGTCCGGGGCCGCAGGCGGGCCATGGCTTGCGAAGGGGGCGGCGCGGTCCTATCTGGAACCCCAAACGGAAGGAAGACCTTATGGCGGATGACAGATTTCCCGGCTGGCACGGCACCACGATCCTGGCGGTGCGGCGCGGCGGCAAGGTGGTGGTCGCGGGCGACGGGCAGGTCAGCGTCGGCCAGACGGTGATGAAGGGCACGGCCCGCAAGGTGCGCCGCCTGACCCCCGGCGGGCGCGACGTGGTGGTGGGCTTTGCCGGATCGACCGCCGACGCCTTCACCCTGCTGGAGCGGCTGGAAAAGAAGCTGGAAGCCGCCCCCGGCCAGTTGCAGCGCGCCTGCGTCGATCTGGCCAAGGACTGGCGCATGGACAAGTACCTGCGCAACCTGGAGGCCATGCTGATCGTCACCGACGGGCAGGGGCTTTATGTCGTGACCGGCGCGGGCGACGTGCTGGAACCCGAACATGACGTGGCCGCCATCGGTTCGGGCGGCAACTTCGCCCTTGCCGCCGCGCGGGGCCTGCTGGAAAGCGGCCTGGACGCCGAAGGCGTGGCCCGCAAGGCCATGGCGATCGCGGCGGACATCTGCGTCTATACGAACGGCAACCTGACGGTTGAAACGATCAGCGCCTGAAAGCGCGCGGATACTGGGCGCAGGCCCGGTATCCGGCGGAAAGGCTACAGCCGGACGGTGCCCACGTTGTCCTTGTAGCTTTCCTTGGGGTCGCTGATGCCAAGGGCCACTAGGACGCCCGCGACGATGCTGGAGGCATCCAGCCAGATCTCGGCTTTCTGCGGGTCGAAGCGCAGCAAGGCCAGCTTCGGGTCGTCCTTGCCCCCTTCGCACCAGGCGGCGACATGGGCGCTCCACAGCCGGTCCGCGATGGCTGGATCGGTGTCCTCGGTCAGCATGCCCTCGATCGAGGCTCAGAGGTCATGACCCTTGGACACGACCTGTACGCCGGCATCCTGCGAACCGCCCGCCAGCTTTTCCACCAGTGCGTTGTCCCTGGAGGTGAAGAACCACAGCGGCCCGTGATCGCCTTCCTCGGTCTGCGAGGTCATGGGCCGGGCATGGCCGTGTTCGCCGCCCGCAAGACCCAGCATCACGGTCATGTCGGACCGGAGGGCTTTCCACAGGCGGGCTTTCAACGCGTCGGGCTTGGGCATCGGCTCCTCCGGGTATCAGGTGTCCGGGCCAACGTGGCGCCCGCCCGGTTGTTCCCCGGCGGGCTTGGCGTCGTCCTGCTCCTCGTGGCGCATCAGAAGACAATCGCCCGTGCGGCCAGCCAGTTCCGCAATCTCGCGGAACCCCGCCTTGCGATAAGCCCGGATCGCCCGGTGGTTGGCGATGTCGGGATCGATGATGATGCTGCGATGTCCCTCGGCCCGCAGCATCGCCACAAAGCGCGCCAGGATCTGGGAGCCGATCCCCCGCGACAGCTTGTCCGGCGGACCGATGGACAGATCGACGCCCACCGCATCGTTGGGCAGCTCCATCACCCAGGGCGCGTCGGACAGCCAGGGCTCCACCCGCGCGTCGGCAACACGCCAGACTGGATATAGCCGGTGGGCTGGCCGTCCAGGTGGAACAGAAAGGCCCGCGTGCTGTCGCGCCCCTCGATGATGTCGCGGAGATAGCCAAGTTCGGTCTCGACATCCGCGCTCCACCATTCGCGCCAATGCGGCTGGTCCATCCAGGCCGCCAGCAGCGGCAGGTCGGCAGCGGTGACGGGAACGAAGGTCAGGCCCGGCCCGGTCACTCCAGCATCAACCCGCCTTCTTCGCCTCCATATAGGCGCGCAGCACCGCGTTCATCCGCGTCTGATAGCCCTTGCCCTGCGCCTTGAAGAAATCCAGCACGTCCGGGTCGATGCGGATCGACACCGCCTTCTTGGGTTCGGGGATCACCAAACGCGCGGTGGACCAGTCCACCTCGAAATCATCCTCGTCCTCGCCCTCGAAATCGCCTTCGCGGGCAAGGCGGTCCCAGTCAGTCCGATCTTCCATCTGCCGAATCTGAGCCGCCGTATAAGGACCGGAAAGCTTCTCTTTCATTTCGTCGTGCCCTCCGGGCCGTGATGATCCTGATGACATTGCCGCGCCGTGTAAAAATCCCCGCAATCACATGATCGCCAATCTTGCCGATTGCAGTCCGGCGCACCTCATCCACGCTACGTGCCTCTGTTTCCAGATGCGGCCCCTCAAAGACCTGAGTGGCGCGGGTGAAGTCAATCCCGTGCTTTTCGATCGTCTTGAGACGCTTGGCCTCGTCCCACTCAAAAACGCTGTCGTCTTCGGACATGACCGATCTCCAAATTCCGCTTGTGGAGAACGAAGCACGTCCTGTGCGTTGTTCTGGTTTGTATATACAGATTGTATCTCCCTTTCGCAACCCTTCAAAACCGCGCACCGACTGTTTATCTGCGGGTCAACTGAACAAAGGCAGACCCATGACCGACCTGACCCCGCGCGAGATCGTCTCCGAACTGGACCGCTTCATCATTGGCCAGAAGGACGCCAAGCGCGCCGTGGCGGTGGCCCTGCGCAACCGCTGGCGCCGCAAGCAACTGGGCGACGACCTGCGCGACGAAGTCTATCCCAAGAACATCCTGATGATCGGCCCCACCGGCGTCGGCAAGACCGAGATCAGCCGCCGCCTGGCAAAGCTTGCCAATGCCCCCTTCATCAAGGTCGAGGCGACCAAGTTCACCGAGGTCGGCTATGTCGGCCGCGACGTGGAACAGATCATCCGCGACCTGACCGACGCCGCCATGATCGACACCCGCGACCGGATGCGCGAGGCGGTCAAGGCCCGCGCCCACAAGTCGGCCGAGGATCGCGTGATCGAGGCCCTGGCCGGCAAGGACGCCCGTGACGGCACCCGCCAGATGTTCCGCGACAAGCTGAAGCGCGGCGAGTTGGACGATACCGTGATCGAGCTTGAGGTGCAGGATACCTCGAACCCCCTGGGCGCGATGGAGATCCCCGGCCAGCCGGGCCAGTCGCTGGGCGGCATGATGGATCTGTCGGGGCTGATGAAGGCCTTTGGCGGGCGGCGCGTGCGGCGCAAGGTCAGCGTGGCCGAAAGCTATGACCTGCTGATCGCCGAGGAAGCCGACAAGCTTCTGGACGACGACGCCGTCAAGGCCGCCGCCTTGGACGCGGTCCAGCAAAACGGCATCGTCTTCATCGACGAGATCGACAAGGTCTGCGCGCGGGCAGACGCGCGCGGCGGCGATGTCAGCCGCGAGGGCGTGCAGCGCGACCTGCTGCCGCTGATCGAGGGCACGACGGTTTCCACCAAATACGGCCCGGTCAAGACCGACCATATCCTGTTCATCGCCTCGGGCGCCTTCCACGTCGCCAAGCCCAGCGACCTGCTGCCGGAACTGCAGGGCCGGTTGCCGATCCGCGTGGAACTGCGCGCGCTGACCGAGGACGACTTCATCCGCATCCTGACCGAAACCGACAACGCCCTGACGCGCCAATACACCGCGCTGATGGCGACCGAGGGCGTGACCGTGGGCTTTGCCGACGACGGCATCGCCGCCCTGGCCCGCATCGCGGCCGAGGTGAACGCCTCGGTCGAGAACATCGGCGCGCGCCGCCTGTATACCGTGATCGAGCGCGTCTTCGAGGAACTGTCCTTCAGCGCGCCCGACAAGGAGGGTGAGACGGTGCAGGTCGATGCCGCCTATGTCGAACGCCACCTGGGCGACCTGGCGCGGTCCACGGATCTGTCGCGCTACGTCCTGTAACGGAACCGCCCCGCGCGGTTCCGGGTTGGCCCCCCGCAACAAGGGGGTCTGACCATGGGTTACGTCTTCGGGATCATCATCTTCGTGCTGGATGTCTGGGCCATCGCGTCCGTCATCAACACGAATACCAGCTTGGGGACCAAGATCCTGTGGATCGCCCTGATCGCGATCCTGCCGGTGCTGGGCCTCATTATCTGGTATTTCGCGGGCCCCAAGGCGAATTACGGCTGAGCGCCCCGCCGGAACGCTGGACTTCGCGCCGGTTTCCTTGACAGGATGGCCGCATCGGTTTCCGGGCGTTTCCCATGCGGCATCTTCTGCTTTGCGCAGTCATGATCCTGGCCTCCTGCGCGCCGCGCGGGGCGCTTGTGATGGCCCCGCCCGGCGCGCCGGTGGCGGCGGACGAGGCGATCTGGGTCGCCTCGCAGCGCAGTGTCACGGGCGAAAGCCTGCCGAGCCTCTGGTTCTCGCGCATCGACGTGGCCGTGCCGCTCGACCGCAAGGCGGGGACGCTGGCCTATCCCTCGGTCGGACAGAGGGCCGATCCGGCGGCGCAGTTCATGGTGACGGGCGGCGGCCGCTTTGGGGGCCCCGAGGGCTTTCGCCGCGCCATCGAGGATGAGCTGGCCGGTCGCCCGGCGGAAGACCGCGCCATCATCCTGTTCGTGCATGGCTACAACTACAGCTTCGCCGAAGGCGTCTATCGCAGCGCGCAACTGGCCCATGACCTGCACCTGCCCGGCATCCACGCGCATTTTTCCTGGCCCTCGCGCATGAAGCCCTATGCCTATTCGGGCGACCGGGATGCGGCGCTGTATTCGCGCGACGGGCTGGTGGAAACCATCGCGCTGCTGGACGGGGTTCGCGGGCGGGACAGGATCGTCCTGATGGCCCATTCCATGGGCGCGCAACTGCTGATGGAAGGGCTGCGGCAACTGGCGATCGGCGGGCGGCGCGACGTGATCGACCGCATCGACGGCGTGGTGCTGATGGCCCCCGACCTGGACCTGCGGCTGTTCCGGTCGCAGGTCCGCGCCATCGGGCCGCTGCCCAGGCCCTTCGTCATTGTCACTTCGCCCCGCGACCGGACCTTGCAGCTTTCGGCCCTGATCTCGGATGAGCCGTTGCGGCTGGGCAATATCCCCGACGCCCGGCCGGTCGCGGACCTGGACGTGGTGGTGATGGACACCGCCGCCTTCAGCACGGGCTCGGGTCATTTCGACATCGCCGATTCGCCTGCCTTGCAGAAGCTCCTGGTGGGCCTGCGCGACATGGACTGGACACTGCCGGACGAAGGCGGGGTCCATCCCGGCCTTATCGCAGGCGCGGTCAGCCGGGTCGAACGCGCGGTACAGGTTGTGCTGTCGCCCGCGTCATAGGGGACAGGGTGGAACCCGCCCTACCGGCGCAGATAGACGTAATAGGCGCCCTCGCCGCCGTGGCGGTAATGGGCGGGGGTGACCTGCTGGACCACCGCCGACAGCGGCGGCATATGCAGCCAGTGCGGCACCTGATGGCGCAGGGCGCCGGGCCGGGTGGGCAGCGGGCCGTGATCGCCCTTGCCCTTGCCGGTGATGACCAGCACCAGCCGGTGCCCCCTGGCATGGCAGGACAGGATGAAGCCGATCAGTTCGGGATGGGCGGCGGCCAGCGTCATGCCATGCAGGTCCAGCCGCGCCTCGGGCGGAAGCTTCCCCTGTGACATGCGGCGGTGGATCTTGTGGTCCATGCGCAGGGCCTGCTGCGCCAGACGCTGCGCGGGGCTGGAAGGTGCGGGCAGTGCGGCGGGCTTCGGAGCCGCCATCTGGCCGATGCTGAAATCGGGAATGCGCGGGCGCGGCGCGGCGGGCTTGGGGGCCGGGCGCGCTTCGGGCTCCACGGGCTTGGGCCGTTCGGGATGCATCGGCACGGCGGTGCGGGCGACGCGCGCCCACAGTTCCCTGTCCTCCGGGGTCAGACCACCCTGCCGACCTTGCCGGCGGCCCATCAGCCGGTCGCGACCAGCTGCCAGTTCGGATCGTCCTGGCCCATGCGGCGGGCGAAGGTCCAGGTGTCGCGCTGCTTGCGCGCGGCCTTGGGATCGCCTTCGACCACATTGCCCGCCGCGTCGCGGGTGGCCGCGATCAACTCGCCCACGAAGCGGACCGTCACCTGGGCCATGCCGGTGGCGGTATCGTATTCGGCGCCCGCAAGGGCAGTTTCGCGTGTGCCGATATACTGGGCCGTGACCGTGTGGCCATTCGCCGCGCGCGCGTCGATGACCGACTGGAGGGCGGCGGCCACGGGTTCGGCCAGGAAGGGCCGGACATCCGACAGATCGCCGCGTTCGAAGGCCATCAGGATCATCTCATAGGCCGATTTCGCGCCATTCAGGAAATCCATCACGCCAAAGGACGGCTCGACAGCCTTCATCGCGGCCAGGGCCCTGGCGGTGGCGCTGCCCGCCTCGGCATGGTCCAGGATGTCGTGGTCGGGCTCCTCGGGCGTGCCCTCGATCACGTCGAAGCGCGGGCGGGGGCGGTCCGGGGCCTCGACCTGCGGGGGCTCGAACCCGTCGCGGGTGCCCAGCACGTTGCGCAGCCGCAGGATCAGGAAAATCGCGATCCCGGCCAGGACAAGCAACTGAAGCAACGGGTTGTTCATGCGATTGGCCTCTTATCCGTCTTGGCTGGTAACTGCGATCTGCGCCATTATGTAGGGATTGGGCCGGGGCAAGTCCAGTTATCCCCCGAACCCGGAAAGGAATTGGCATGTGGCTGTTGTGGCTGTTCGTGGCGCTGCCCATCGTCGAGATCGCGCTGTTCATCCAGGTGGGCGGGCTGATCGGCGTCTGGGCGACCCTGGGGCTGGTGGTGCTGGCGGCCGTCGCAGGGATGGCCGTGATCCGCAGTCAGGGCGCCCATGCCTGGCTGGAAGCGCAGCGGAGCCTTGCGCAGTTGCGCGACCCGTCGCGCCCCCTGGCGCATGGCATGATGCTGATGGTGGCGGGCCTGCTGCTGATCGTGCCGGGCTTTTTCACCGACATCGTCGCCCTTCTGCTGCTGATCCCGCCGGTGCGCGACCTGGTGATGCGGCAGGCCGGGCGGCGGATGGGGGTCCGCACCGTCCACTCGGGCCGGCGCGAGGCGCATCGCCCGCCCTATGCCGACGGGGTGATCGACGCCGATTACGTGGTCGAGGACGATCCCCCCGCCCGCGCCCCGCGCCCGCCCCTGGACCTGCCCGAGGATCTGGCGGGCGATCAGCCGAACCGGCGCGGCAGTTCCGGCTGGACGCGGCATTGAGGCGCCGGATTGAGAACGGCTGCCGCGCCTGCTAGAAACCGGCCAAGACATGTCCTCAAGGAAGAACCCCATGGCCGACGAAAACACCGCCAACGGAACGGCGCAGGCGGCGCCGCAGGTGCGCATGCAGATCCTGGCGCAATATATCCGCGATCTGTCCTTTGAAAACGCCGTCGCCACCAAGGGCGCGCCCCAGGGCGAGGTCCAGCCCGAGATCACCGTCCAGGTCAGCCTGGATGCCCGCAAGCGCGCGGGCGACAACCAGTACGAGGTGATTTCCAAGTTCCGCGTCACCTCGACCAACAAGGGCGACAACTCGACCCTGTTCCTGGCCGAGCTGGATTATGGCGGGGTCTTCCTGATCGAGGGCGTGCCCGAGGACCAGATGCATCCCTTCCTGATGATCGAATGCCCGCGGATGCTGTTCCCCTTCGTGCGGCGCATCATTTCCGACGTGACGCGGGACGGGGGCTTCCCGCCCTTCAACATGGACCCGGTCGATTTCGTTGCATTGTATCGCCAGGAACTGGCCCGTCGCGCGCAGGCCCAAGCGGGCGCACCCGCCGATCAGCGCCTGTCCTGAACCAATGGCGCCACGACCGCGCCGGGCCTGGCAGCGGATGCTGTCGGGCCGGCGTCTGGATCTGCTGGATCCGACGCCCGTCGATATCGAGATCACCGACATCGCCCATGGGCTGGCCTTCGTGGCCCGCTGGAACGGCCAGACCCAGGGGGACTGGCCTTATTCCGTCGCCGAACATTCCCTGCTGGTCGAGGATATCCTGGGCCGCCTGAATCCCGGCATTGAAGCCCGCTGGCAATTGGCCGCGCTTTTGCACGATGCGCCGGAATATGTGATCGGAGACATGATTTCGCCGGTCAAGGCCGCGCTTGGCGCGGAATATGGCCGCATGGATGAACGGCTGACCGCAGCCATCCACCGCCGCTTCGGCCTGCCCGCCGCAATTCCCGCGGCAATAAAGGTTAAAATCAAGACGGCCGACCGTATTTCAGCCCGGCTTGAGGCCGTTCAAATCGCGGGCTTTGCCGTGCCCGAGGCAAAGCGCCTGTTTCCCCTGCAAAACGAGGCTATTTTGTCCGTATTGCACATTCAATTACGCCCTCCAGCCGAAGCGCGCGAGGCATTCCTGAAACGGTTCGGGGAACTGATGGGCGAAGACGGCGGGGCTGCATAGGAAAGGCCGCCCCGGCGGGACGGCCTTTCCCAAAAACGCGGTCAGATCAGCAGGTCTTCCAACTGCTTGCCGCCTTCAAGGCTGTCCTGAACCCAGCGGGGTTTGCGGCCGCGGCCGGTCCAGGTCATCGTCGGATCTTCGGGATTTGCATATTTCGGCGCCACCGTTCCCGAGCGGCGGGGTTTCGAACCCGTCAGATCGGAAAGATTGAAACCGTGTTCCCGCGCCGCTTCCTCGATCGCGGCCAGGGCTTCGCGGCGTTTGCGGTCTTCATAGGAATTAATTGCGCGGTCCAGTTTTCCCCGAAGATCACGCAGTTCCTTAAGCGTCATCTTGTCCAGGTCTAGGTTCATTTTCGTCGCATCCGTGGTGAATTGATAAATGTAATCTTATATAGGGTGCGGCGAATTACAAGATGTGCAATTAATTCAGCGCGGCCCTCTTTTGGCAAGAATACGCTGAAGGGTGCGGCGATGCATATGCAGGCGGCGGGCCGTTTCGCTGACATTGCGGTCGCATTGCTCGTAAACGCGTTGAATATGTTCCCATCTGACGCGGTCCGCCGACATCGGATTATCGGGGGGCGGAGGCAGCGATTCCCCGTCCGACAGCAATGCCGACGTTACGTCATTCGCGTCGGCGGGCTTTGCCAGATAATCGGTCGCGCCCATTTTCACGGCAGCGACCGCCGTGGCGATGGCGCCATATCCCGTCAGCACGATGATGCGCGCATCCTCGCGCAGGTCGCGCAGCGCCTCGACCACGTCCAGGCCGTTGCCATCTTCCAGCCGCAGGTCGATCACGGCATAGGCGGGGGGCGCCTGCCGGATCATCGCCAGGGCGTCGGCGACGCTGACGGCGGTGCGCGGCACGAAGCCGCGCTTTTCCATCGCGCGGGCCAGCCGCGTCACGAAGATTTCATCGTCGTCCACCAGCAGCAGCGACGGATCGGGGCCCGGATCCTTCCGGGCGGGTGTTTCATCTTGCATGGCGCCTGTCCCAGCCTTCGTAAGCGGCCACATTGCCGCAGGGCCGGGACGGGGGCAATCATTTCCGGGCGGGGCGCGCCTCAGCCAAGGGCATCGACGAAACAGCCGACGCGCTCGGCCATCACCTCGGGCGCGGTGTCGCGGTTGAAGAAATCGACCGTCTTGTTTCCGGGCAGGACCAGATAGGTATTGGTCATGTGATCGACCAGGTAATAATCGCCGCCCTCGGCGTCATTGGCCTTGTAGTAATTGCGCCAGCCCTTGTTGACGGCGGCGATTTCCTCGTCCGATCCGGTCAGGCCGATCATGTCGCCGGGAAACAGGCTGGTGAAATCGGCCACCACTTCGGGCGTGTCGCGTTTCGGATCGACGGTGATGAAGACGGTCTGCACGTCCTTGCCCTGTTCCTGCAGCAAGGCGGCGGCCTCGGCATTGCGGGCGCTGTCCATCGGGCAGACATCCGGGCAGGAGGTATAGCCGAAATAGAGAAGCGAGGGCTTGTCGAAGACCTGCTGGGCGGTGACGCGCTGCCCGTCCTGCCGCGTCAGGGTGAAATCGGTGCCGAAGCTGTCCATGCCGCCCGCGACCGCGCTGCCGCCGCATCCGGCGAACTGGTCGCCCCCGCGGCTGGCCAGGAAGACGCCGCCCGCCGCCAGCAGGGCGATGGCCGCAACGCAGCCGATCAGCAGGATTTTCCGGTCGGCCATGGTTCTTCTCCGTCATCCAAGGGCAGAAAGCGGCGCATTGATCGCCCATCCCGCCCCGCGTATCAAGGTCCGCATCGTCGCATCGGGCCACGCGCATGTCCAATCCACCCTTTCCCCTTGCAGGTCGGCCAGCCGGCCTCCAGGCCCCGCCCGAGGCCGAGCCGATCCGCATGCGCACGCTGGTGCTGCTGCGCTGGGTGTCGATCGCGGGCCAGCTGGCGGCGGTGATCGTCGCGCGGATGATGGGCATCGGCTTCGCGGTCGGCCCTGTCCTTGCGCTGATCGCGGCGGCCATCGCGGTGAACCTGTGGCAGGTCCTGTCGCCGCCGCGACGCACCTCGGCCCGGATGGCGGTGGTGAACCTGACCTTCGACGTGGTCCAGATCTCCGCCCTGATGGCGCTGACCGGGGGGCTGGCCAATCCCTTCGCGCTGCTGGTGCTGGCGCCGGTGACGGTTGCCGCGACATCGCTGGACGCGCGCGAAACCGTGGCGCTCGGCGCGGCCACTATGGCGCTGATCTCGACGGCCTCGCTGGTGGCGCTGCCGCTGCAGGATGCGGCGGGCCGTCCGCTGGAACTGGCGCCGATCCTGGCCCTTGGGCACTGGACGGCGCTGATGATCGGCGTGGTGTTCTTCGCGGGCTATGCCCATCGCGTGACGGTGGAGCTGCAGGCGACCTCGAACGCGCTGTTTGCGACCCAGATGGCGCTTGCGCGCGAACAAAGGCTGCAGCACCTGGGCGGCGTCGTGGCGGCGGCTGCGCACGAGATGGGCACCCCCCTTGCCACCATCAAGCTGATCGCGGCCGAGCTTGCGGACGAGTTGGGCGACCGCCCCGACCTGCAGGCCGACGCCACAGCCCTGCGCGACCAGGCCGTCCGCTGCGCCCAGATCCTGCAAAGCATGGGCCGGGCGGGCAAGGACGACCTGCACCTGCGCACGGCCCCCCTGCGAACCGTGCTGGAGGATGCCGCTGAACCCCATGCCGGGCGCGGCCCGGTGGTCGAGATCCGCGCCGAGGGCCCCGACATCCGGCGCGATCCCGCGATCATCCACGCGCTTCGCAACCTGATCCAGAACGCCGTCGATTTCGCCCGCGCCCGCGTGGTGGTCGAATCGGAATGGGGCGAGGGCTGGCTGTGCGTGACGATCCGCGACGACGGCCCCGGATATTCGCCCGCGCTGCTGGCCCGGATCGGCGATCCCTACCTGACCAGCAAGCGCACCGGCCCGCAGCGCCAGGAATACGAAGGGATGGGCCTGGGCCTGTTCATCGCCAAGACCCTGCTGGAACGGTCCGGCGCGCGCCTGGATTTCGCCAATGGCGGGCCGGGGGCCGTCGTCACCGTCAGGTGGCCGCTGGACCGGATCGCGGCCGATGCGCGCGCGCCACTGGGCGAAAACCCTGTGCAGGATGCGTGATCTTTTAACTGTTCGTTAATCCCGTTCCTCCTATGGTTGCGCAAAACGCATAGGAGCGAAGATGGTCCTGCATGGAATCGCCCTGGTCCTGATGGCCGTGCTGATGGGCACCGCCTCGGTCGTGCTGGCGACCCTGCTGGTCCGCTGGTGGGACAAGGGGTCGCGCCGGGCCCGGCCGCGCCTGTCGCAGGGGCTGGAAAGCAGCCTCAAGCCCATGGTGATGCTGTTCCGCGACGGGGCTCTGGTGGATGCGACGCCGCCCGCCCGCGCGCTTCTGGACCGCTTTTCCGCCCCCGAAGGCGACTGGACGCGCCTTCTGCACTGGATCGGGCCGCGTTTTCCCGACGCGGTCGAGGCCCTGGGCCGAATCGACCGCATCGGCCGCTTCGAATCGCTGGGGCAGGCCGGATCGGGGGCCGGATCGGGCAGCGCGGCGCTGCGGCTGGTGGTCGAGCAGATCGAGCCGGGACTTCTGCGCATCGCCATCACCGACCCGCAGGCGGAATACACGGGCATCGTGGTCGATTCCATGTCCCAGCAGGCGATGGAGGAGGAGCTGGACCTGCTGCGCCGTTCCCTGGACCAGACGCCGATGCTGGTCTGGCGCCAGGATGCCGAGGAACGGGTGACCTGGGCCAACGCCGCCTATCTGCGCCACGCCGAGGCGCAGGGGGACGACCCCGTCGGCTGGCCGCTGCCGCGCCTGCTGGAACCGCCGCGCCCCGTGCCGGGTGCCGGGACGCGGACCCGGCGGGCGTCGCTGACCCAGAACGGCGCGGTGTCTTGGTACGACTGCCACAGCCACCAGGCGGGCGACCAGACCATGATGTTCGCCCTGCCCGCCGATGCGGCGGTGCGTGCCGAACGGTCCTTGCGCGAATTCGTCCAGACCCTGACCAAGACCTTCGCCGACCTGCCCATTGGGCTTGCCATCTTCGACCGGCAGCGGCAGCTGCAGCTGTTCAACCCCGCGCTGATCGACCTGACCAACCTGCCCACGGGCTTTCTGACCGCGCGGCCCACGCTGTTCGACCTGCTGGACAAGCTGCGCGAATTGCGCATGGTCCCCGAGCCCAAGGATTTCCGCAGCTGGCGCCAGCAGATGAGCAACCTGGAAAGCGCCGCCGCCACTGGCCATCATGTCGAAGAGTGGTCCCTGCCCGGCGGCCAGACCTATCGCGTCACCGGCCGCCCCCATCCCGACGGCGCCGTGGCCTTTCTGTTCGAGAACATCACCTCGGAAATGGCCCTGACCCGCAAGTTCCGGGCCGAGATGGCCCTGGGCCACAGCATCCTCGACAATATCGGGGAAGCGGTGGTGGTCTTTGCCCCCGGCGGCCAGGTGGCGATGGCCAACCGGCCCTACCGCGAGCTGTGGCCCGATGCCGGGGATAGCCTGGGCCAGGCCCTTGCCTGCTGGCAGGCGGGGTCCAAGGCCGGTCCCGGCCTCGATGCGCTTGCCACGTGCCTCGGGGGGGCCGAAGGGGCCTTGCGCGACAGCGGCCTCATCGCCGGTCCTTCAGGCCAGTTGCTCGGGTGGTCGGTGACGCGGCTTCCTGGCGGGCGGCAGATGGTCCGCTTCCGCCTGCCCGATCCGGCGGCCGGCGCGCAGCCGGCGGGTCTGCCCTTACTGGCTACGGCCAGCGGCTGACGATAGGCAAGGCGCGACAAAGAGGACGGCAACTGCCCGCTGTTGATCCCCGGCGCGATTTTGGTCTTTCTGGATGCATGAACCGGAAAGGAACGCGATGACGCGCAGCATCGACCTGAACAGTGACCTGGGCGAGGGCTACGGCACCTGGTCCATGGGCGACGACGCCGCCATGCTGGAGATCGTCAGTTCCGCCAATGTGGCCTGCGGCTTTCACGCGGGCGATCCGCTGACCATCCGCGCCACGGTCGCAGAAGCGGCCCGGCGCGGCGTGGCGGTGGGCGCGCATGTGTCCTATCCCGACCGGGTGGGCTTCGGACGCCGCCCGATGGACGTGGCCAGTGCCGAACTGACCGCCGACGTGATCTATCAGATCGGCGCGCTGCAGGGGATCGCGAAGGCAGCCGGAACGCGGGTCAGCTATGTGAAGCCGCATGGCGCGCTGTATAACACCATTGCCCATGACGCGCGTCAGGCCGATGCGGTGATCGCGGCCATCAGGGAAATCGATCCTTCGCTGGTGCTGATGGGCTTGGCCGGGACGCAAATCCTGGCCCGCGCCGCCGATGCGGGACTGGCGACGGTGGCCGAGGCTTTCGGCGACCGCGCCTATGCGCCCGACGGCCAGCTTGTGTCCCGCCGCGAACGGGGCGCGGTGCTGCACGACGCCGACGCCGTTGCCGCCCGGATGCTGCGGCTTGCCACCGAAGGCGTGATCGAGGCCATCGACGGATCCACCCTGCGCCTGCAGGCCCAGAGCATCTGCGTGCATGGCGACAGCGCGGGCGCCGTGCAGATGGCCCGCCGCATCCGCGAGGAACTGGCCGCGGGCGGCATCGCCGTCGCCCCCTTCGCCAAGGCGGCATGATGCGCCCCGATCCCGCAAGCGCCGCAGCCGCCCGCCTGGTCTGCCGCAGCACCGTTGCCCCGACCGCAGGCACGGCGCCGGGCTTCACCCAGCGCAACATGACCTCGCTGCCGCGCGATTGGGCCAGGGATTTCCTGCTCTATGGTCAGCGCAACCCGAAGCCCTGCCCGGTCCTGGACGTGACCGACCCCGGCAGCCATCGCACCGCGCTTGCGCCGGATGCCGGCCTGCGCACGGACATTCCGCTGTATGGCATCTGGCGCGACGGGGGGCTGGCGGATGAGATGGCGGACGCCACAGATGCGGGGGACGCGCATCCCGACCTGGTGACCTTCCTGATCGGCTGTTCCTTCGAGACGCCCTTGCAGGCCGCGGGGATCGAGATGCGGCACCTCGCGCAGGGCTGCAACGTGCCGATGTATCTGACGAACCGCGCCTGCCGTCTCGCCGGGCGGCTGTCCGGGCAGATGGTCGTGTCGATGCGGCCCGTCCCGGCGGATCGGGTGGCCGAGGGCGCGACGATCACGGGGCGCTTTCCGGCGATCCACGGCGCCTCGGTCCATATCGGCGCGCCCGAGACCCTGGGCATCGCCGACCGGTCGTGTCCCGATTTCAGCGATGCGGTGGAAATTCGCGACGGTGAGGTGCCGGCTTTCTGGGCCTGCGGGGTGACGCCGCAGGCTGCCGCCATGGCCTCGAAGCCGCCCTTCGCCATCACCCATGTGCCGGGGCACATGGTCATCACAGACATTCCCGACAGCCCGTGGCAGGCGTGACGATGCGCTTTCTTCCCGTCGGACCGCGCACGCTGCTGGTGGAACTAGCCGATCTGGAGGCGACGCTGGCGTTGTTCGACGCGCTGCTGGACAGCCCCATCGACGGCGTGACCGAGATCATCCCCGCCGCCCGCACGCTGATGATCCGCGTGGCGCCGGGATATGCCGCCGATGGTGCGCTTGCGGCACTGGTCATGGCCCGCCAGCCCGCGCCGAACACGGTCCGCCAGGAAACCCCGGTCGAGACGGTCGAGATCCCCATGACCTATGACGGCGCCGATCTGGCGGATGTGGCGCGCCACCTGGGCCTGACCGTGGCCGAGGTCATCGCCACGCATCAGGCCGCCACCTGGGCGGTGGCCTTCTGCGGCTTCGCGCCCGGTTTCGCCTACATGACCTGCGACGACCCGCGTTTCGATCTGCCCCGCCGCCCCGCGCCGCGCACGCGGATCCCGGCGGGGTCGGTGGCCCTGGCCGCGCGCTTCTGCGGCATCTATCCGCAGGACACGCCGGGCGGCTGGCAGCTGATCGGCACGACCAGGGTGCCGATGTGGGATCTGTCGCGCGACCCGCCCGCCCTGCTGCGCCCCGGCGTCCGCGCGCGGTTCGTGGAAGGGGTGGCCGACATCCGCCCCTCGGCCGCCATCCCCGAACCGCAAGGCCGGCTTGCGCTGACCGTGGTGCAGACCGCCTTTCCCATCGTCTTCCAGGACGAAGGCCGTCCCGGACAGGGCGGACAGGGGATCTCGGCATCCGGCGCGCTGGACAGGGGCGCGATGCGCCGGGCGAACCGGGCCGTGGGCAATCCCTCGGACGCGCCGGTGCTGGAGATCACCCTCGGCCCCGTGCAGCTGCGGGCAGAGCGGCCCGTGACGCTGGCCCTGACCGGCGCGGGACAAGCCACCGTGGCCGGGCATCCCATGCCCACGGCCTTCGCGCTGGATACCGGGGACGAGGTGCTGATCCCGCCCCCCGGTACCGGGATGCGCAGCTATCTGGCGCTGCGCGGCGGCTTCGACGTGGCCTCGGTGCTGGGCTCGGCGGCGACCGACACGCTGGCCTTTGTCGGCCCCGAGGCGCTGACCGCTGGCGCGCGCCTTTACGCAGCCAACCGCCCCGCCACCGCCATCGCCGCGCCCGAGGATCAGCCCGCGCTGCCGAAACCGGGCGACGTGGTGGACCTGCCCGTGACCCTCGGCCCGCGCGCCGACTGGTTCTCGGCCGGCATGATCCGGCATTTCCTGTCCCAGGACTGGCTGGTCACGCCGCAATCGTCCCGCGTGGGCATCCGGCTGGAAGGCGCGCCCATCACCCCCGACGACGCGCGCGAACTGCCATCGGAAGGCACGGAAACCGGCGCCATCCAGATCCCCCATTCCGGCCAGCCGGTGCTGTTCCTGGCCGACCATCCGCTGACCGGCGGCTATCCGGTGATCGCGACGCTGCTGCCTTCAGCCCTGGATCTGGCGGGCCAGATCCCGCCCGGTGCGCGCATCCGCTTCACCGCCGCCGCCGCCTTCCACGATATCAAGGTCCAGCCATGACCCTTTTCGCCACCGGCCCGACCCTGCCGCTGAACCGCCTGCTGGTCGCCAACCGCGGCGAGATCGCCGTCCGCATCATCCGCGCCTGCCGCGACGAAGGCATCGGGACCGTCGCCGTCTATGCCGATGCCGACCGCGACGCGCCCTTTGTCCGCATGGCTGACCAAGCCTTTACGCTTGGCGGTGACACGCCTGCCGAGACCTATCTGGACGGGCAAAAGATCATCGCCATCGTGCAGCGTGCGGGCGCGGATGCGATCCATCCGGGCTATGGCTTCCTGTCGGAAAACGCCGGTTTCGCGCAGGCCGTGCAGGACGCCGGCCTGGTCTGGATCGGCCCGGACCCCGCCGTCATCACCGCCCTTGGCGACAAGATCGAGGCCCGCCGCATCGCCGAAACCGTGGGCGCCCCCCTGGTCGCGGGCACCCCTGGCCCGGTGGAAACGCCCGCCGATGCCCTGGCCTTCGCCCGCCAGCACGGGTTGCCCATCGCCATCAAGGCGGCCTTTGGCGGCGGCGGGCGCGGCATGAAGGTCGCCTGGCGCCTGGAAGAAGTGGAGGAACTGTTCCAGTCCGCCACGCGCGAGGCGCAGGCGGCCTTTGGCCGCGGCGAATGCTTCATCGAGCAGTTCCTCGACCGCCCCCGCCATGTCGAGGCGCAAGTGCTTGCCGACCTGCACGGCACCGTCAAGGTGATCGGCACGCGGGACTGTTCCCTGCAACGCCGCAACCAGAAGCTGGTCGAGGAAGCGCCCGCCTCCTTCCTGACCGACGAACAGCGGCAACGCATCCACGACAGCGCCCGCGCGATCTGCGCCCATGCGGGCTACAGCGGCGCGGGGACGGTCGAATACCTGCTGTCCGCGAATGGCACGATCTCGTTCCTTGAGGTCAACACACGGCTTCAGGTCGAACATCCCGTGACCGAGGAAACCACCGGCATCGACCTGGTGCGCGGCATGATCGCGGTGGCGCGCGGCGCGAGATTGGCGGACGATGCGGTGCCCGTCCCACGCGGCCACAGCATCGAATTCCGCATCAATGCCGAGGACGTGGCGCGCGGCTTCCTGCCCACACCCGGCCCCATCGAGACCTTTGACGCGCCCTCCGGCCCCGGCATCCGGCTGGACAGCGGCGTCGTCGCGGGCTCGTCCGTCCCCGGCAGCTTCGATTCGATGATGGCCAAGCTGATCGTGACGGGGGCCACCCGCGACGAAGCCATCGCCCGCGCCCGCCGCGCCCTCGCCGAGTTCCGCATCACCGGCGTGGCCTCGGTCCTGCCCTTCCATCGCGCGGTGCTGGAGCAACCCGAGTTCCGGGCCGAGGACGGGGATTTCCGCGTCCACACCCGCTGGATCGAGACCGACTTCGCCGACCGGCTGGCCGCCGCCGTGGCCCCCCATGCCCGCGTCGCGCCTGCCGCCACCCCGCCCCTGCTGCGCATGGCCATCGAGATCGACGGCAGGCGCCACGAACTGGGCCTGCCCGCCGGGATCCTGGCCGCCGTTCCGTCCGGCACCGCGACCGAGGCCGCGCCCCAGGCGGACGAGGCCGCGGTCATCGCCCCCGTCCCCGGCACCCTGACCGCCTGGCAGGTGGATGACGGCGCGAGTGTCGAGGCAGGCCAGCCGGTCGCCGTGATGGAGGCGATGAAGATGGAAACCCGCGTCGAAGCCCATCGCGCGGGCCGGATCACCCTGGCCGCCAGACCGGGCGAAGTCCTGCCCTTTGGCGCCACACTCGCACGGATCGAAGGATAGACAGCGGAAAGCCCAGGCTTCAAGACGGCTGCCGGGAGGCAGCTTGAGGATTCCGCCGCGACTGTTGCCCTTGCGGATCACGCCGCTGCTTGTTCCGCATCATGGACCAGCAAAAACGGAAATGACGCGAAGCCTGCCCGCGCATGAAGGCAAATTTTGCACGTTCGGAAAATTTTTTGTTGCCAGAAGGGTTTTCTCGCCTCTATCCCTTCCATGCGGGGGCGAAACTGCATCCACGATGTGGACGCGAGGCGCGGCAAGAGGAGGCCGTTGCCGCCGACAAGGGGGATGACGATGCACCAGACGGATGCGCATGCCGATGCCGAACTGGCGCTTGGCGGGATCGAGGCCCTGGCCGAGCCGAAGCGGGCCGAGGCCTGGATGCGCCCGGTGGAAATCGCCGCCGCCGCCCTGCTGGTGGTGATGATCGTCACGGTGCTGGCCAATGTCTTTTTCCGATATGTGCTGACCAAGCCGCTGATCTGGGGGGACGAGGTCGCCTCCATCAGCTTCATCTGGATGGCGATGCTGGGCGCGGCCCTGGCCGTGGACCGGCACGAACACATGAAGCTGACGGTGTTCCTGCCGCTGCTGCCCGAACGCCTGGCCCGCGTGCTGGAGATCGCGGGCAGCGTGCTGGTCTGCGTGCTGCTGGTCCGGCTGTTCCCCGTCGCCGTCGAATACGCCTATGAGGAATCCTTCGTCACCTCGCCCGCGCTGGGGCTGCCGATGTCCTGGCGCGCATCGGCCCTGCCTGCGGGCATCGGGCTGATGGCGCTGCTGATGGTGCTGTCGGTGATCCGCACGCGGGAATGGGGCACGATCCTGGGCACGCTGGTGCTGGCGGGCGCCATCGGTGCCGCGCTGTGGTTTTCCAGGCCCGCCGTGCTGGCGCTTGGCAACTGGAACCTGCCGCTGTTCCTGGGCCTCTTCGCGGGCGGGCTGCTGGTCGTGGGGGTGCCCATCGCCTTCTGCTTCGCGCTTGCCACGCTGGGCTACCTGACCTTCGCCACCAGTGCGCCGGTCTTCGTGATGATGGGCCGCATCGACGAGGGCATGTCCTCGCTGATCCTGCTGTCGGTGCCGGTCTTCGTGCTGCTGGGCTGCATTCTGGACGCGACCGGCATGGGCCGGGCCATCGTCAGCTTTCTCGCATCCATGTTCGGCCATGTGAAGGCGGGGATGAGCTATGTGCTGCTGGGATCCATGTTCCTGGTGTCGGGCATTTCCGGGTCCAAGGTCTCGGACATGGCGACCGTCGCCCCCGCGCTGTTCCCCGAGATGCGCCGCCGGGGCCATTCCGCGCCGGAAATGACCGCGCTGCTGGCGACGGGGGCGGCCATGGCCGATACCGTGCCGCCCTCGATCGTGCTGATCGTGCTGGGATCGGTCGCGGGCGTGTCGATCGCCGGGCTGTTCACCAGCGGCTTTGCCATCGCCATGGTGCTGCTGATCGTGCTGGCGATCCTTGCCCGCTGGAAGGCGCGGGGCGAGCGGATGGAGGGGGTGCGCCGCGCACCGCTGTCCGTGATCGGCAAGACCGCGCTGATCGCCGCCCCCGCCCTGGTGCTGCCCTTCATGATCCGCAGCCTTGTCGGCGGCGGCGTCGCCACCGCGACCGAGGTTTCGACCATCGCCACCCTTTACGCCTTCATCATCGGCGCGGTGCTCTATGGCGGCATTCCCCTGCGTCGCACAGGCACGATGCTGGTCGAAACCGCCGCCATGTCGGGGGCGATCCTGCTGATCCTGGGCGCGGCGTCCGCCATGGCCTGGGCGCTGACGCAATCGGGCTTCGCGCGCGACCTGATGGTGCTGGTCACGGGCCTGCCCGGCGGCTGGCTGGTCTTCATGCTGGCATCCATCGCGATCTTCCTGGTGCTGGGCTGCGTGCTGGAGGGCCTGCCCGCCATCGTGCTGCTGGCGCCGATCATGTTCCCCATCGCGCGCGGCCTCGGTATCCACGACATCCATTACGCCATGGTGATCGTCACGGCCATGAACATCGGCCTGATGGCCCCGCCCATCGGCATCGGCTTCTATATCGCCTGCAAGATCGCCAACGTGCCTGCCGAACAGGTCATGGCGAAGATCTGGCCCTATCTGGCCGCGCTGATGGTGGGCCTGCTGGCCATTGCCGCCGTACCCTGGTTCTCGACCGCGCTGCTGTAATCGTTGCTGACATCCTTGGGAGGAGGAGTTTCATGAGCATCACCCGCCGCAATATCCTGTTGGGCGCCGCCGCCGGCGCGCTTGCCACCCCGTTCATCCGGGTCCGGCCCGCGATGGCCGCCGAGTTCAGCTACAAGGTGGCCAACAACCAGCCGCTGGACCATCCCAGCAACGTTCGCCTGGCCGAGGCGCAGAAGGCCATCCTGGAAGCCACCGGCGGGCGGTTCGACCTGCAGATCTTCCCGTCGAACCAGCTGGGCGCGGATACCGACGTGCTGGGCCAGTTGCGGTCGGGCGGGGTGGAATTCTTCCAGCTGTCGCCCGTGATCCTGTCCACGCTGGTCCCGAACGCATCCATCAACGGCGTGGGCTTTGCCTTCCACGACTATGACACCGTCTGGAAGGCCATGGATGGTGAGCTGGGTGCCTATGCCCGCAGCCAGATCGAGGGCGCGGGCCTGGTGGTGATGGAGAAGATATGGGATAACGGCTTCCGTCAGATCACCTCCTCCACGAAGCCCATCACGACGCCCGCCGACCTGGAGGGCTTCAAGATCCGCGTGCCGGTCAGCCCGCTCTGGACCTCGCTCTTCACGGCCTTCGGCTCGGCCCCGGCATCCATCAACTTCGCCGAGGTCTATACCGCCCTGCAGACCGGCATCGTGGACGGGCAGGAAAACCCGCTGGCGATCATGAAGGTCGCGAAACTGTGGGAGGTGCAGAAGTACTGCTCCATGACCAACCACATGTGGGACGGCTTCTGGATGCTGGGCAACCGCCGCGCCTGGGGCGCCCTGCCCGAGGATGTGCAGGCCGTCGTGGCCGAGAACTTCAACGCCGCCGCCGTCAAGCAGCGCGCCGACATCGCCGAGATGAACAAGACCCTGAAGACCGATCTGGAAACCAACGGCTTCGTCTTCAACGATGTCGATCCCACAGCCTTCGAGGCGAAGCTGCGCGAGGCGGGCTTCTATGCCGAATGGAAGAAGACCTATGGCGACGAGGCCTGGGGCATCCTGGAAGCCGCCATCGGCAGGCAGCTTGCCTGATGCGCGACGGCGCCGCCCCTGCGGACACCGGCGGCACGCAGGCGGTGGCGCGTGCGCTGTCGCTGCTGTCGCTGGTCGGGCGGGGCGGCGCGCAAGGGCTGGGGCTGGCGCAGTTGGCAAGCGCCTCGGGCCTGGCGCGGCCCACGGTGCGGCGGCTGCTGCTGGCACTTGGCGCGGCGCGGCTGGTCGAACAGGACCGGGTGACGCGCCGCTATCATCTGGGGCCGGAAACCTATCTGCTGGCGGGCTTTGCCGCCGAACGCCACGGCATCCTGCACCACGCCCGCGACGCGATGGAGCGGCTGGCCCATGAGACCGGAGACACGGTGCTGCTGACCGTGCCGCAGGACGACCATACCCTGTGCCTGGAGCGGATCGAGGGCGGTTTCCCCGTCCGCACCCATGCCCTGATGCGCGGCGACCGCAAGCCCGCGGGCGTCGGCGCGGGCGCCATGGCGATCCTGGCTGCCCTGCCGGCCCCCGAGGCCGATGCGCTGCTGGCAAGGGTCGCGCCTCTGGTGAGCGAATTGATGCCGGGCCTGCTGAAGGATCTGGCCCATGCCCGCGCCCATGGCCATGCCCTGAACCCCGGCCGCATCGTGGCGGGATCCTGGGGCCTGGGCGTGGCGATCCCCTGGCCGGACGGGCGCCCGG
Source organism: Paracoccus sp. SSK6 (assembly GCF_039770665.1). NCBI lineage: Bacteria > Pseudomonadati > Pseudomonadota > Alphaproteobacteria > Rhodobacterales > Paracoccaceae > Paracoccus > Paracoccus sp. SSK6. The sequence continues at coordinate 110,895 of NZ_JBDPNJ010000003.1, forward strand.
CGGGCGCGCTTTCCATCGCCGCCATCGAAAACCGCATGACCCCGGCGCGGCAGGCCGACCTGGTTGCCGCGCTTCACCGCGAGGCCGGGCTGATCGCCCAACGCCTTGCCGAACTTGACCCGCAACGGAGGAAGGCATGACCGATCCCCTGATCGTCGGATGGGCGCATACGAAATTCGGCAAGGCCGAGGCGCCCGACACCCTGGCCCTGATGGCCGAGGTCGCGCTGCCCGCGCTGGAACACGCGGGGCTGACCGCCGATGCCGTCGATGGCATCTTCACCGGCGTCTACAACAACGGCTTCCAGCGCCAGGATTTCCAGGGCGCGCTTGTCGCCATGGGCAGCCCGGAACTGGCGGGCGTGCCCTTCATGCGCACGGAAAACGCCTGCGCCACGGGATCGGCGGCGCTTTATGCGGCGGCCGATTTCATCGCCTCGGGCCGCGGCAAGGTGGCCCTGGTGATCGGGGCCGAGAAGATGACCGCCACCCCCATCGCCGATGTGGGCGGCATCCTGCTGACGGCAAGCTATGTCGCCGAGGAGGGCGACACCCCCGGCGGCTTCGCGGGCGTCTTCGGGCGCATCACCGACAGCTATTTCCAGCAGAACGGTGATCGGTCCGAGGAACTGGCGATGATCGCCGCCAAGAACCATGACAACGGCACCCGCAATCCCTATGCCCATATGCAGAAGGCCTTTGACCTGGCCTTCTGCAACACGCCGTCCGACAAGAACCCGCTGGTCGCGGGGCCGCTGCGGCGCACCGATTGCTCGCTGGTCTCCGATGGCGCGGCGGCCATCGTCCTGGCCGCGCCCGAGGTGGCGGAAACCCTGACCCGCGCCATCCGCTTCCGCGCCCGCGCGCAGGCGGGCGACATGCTGGCCCTGTCGCGCCGCGACCCGACCGAGTTCGCAGGCGCGCATCGCGTCTGGCGGTCCGCGCTGGACCAGGCGGGGCTGGCGATCACCGACCTGTCGCTGGTCGAAACCCACGACTGCTTCACCACCGCCGAGATGATCGAATACGAGGCCATGGGCCTTGCCCCGCGCGGCCAGGGCTGGCGCGTGATCCGCGACGGTGTGACGCGCATGGATGGCAAGCTGCCCGTGAACCCCTCGGGCGGGCTGAAGTCGCGCGGCCATCCCATCGGTGCGACGGGCGTCAGCCAGCATGTGATGGCCGCGATGCAGCTGACCGGAGATGCGGGCGCGATGCAGGTGCCCGGCGCCACGCTGGCGGGTGTCTTCAACATGGGCGGCACCGCCGTCGCCAACTACTGCTCGATCCTGGAACGCGAGAAATGACCGATCCCGTTGGCGGGCTGGCCCCGGTGTCCACCCGCGTGATGAACCTTGCCACTTTCCTGGCGCAGGCCGCCCGGCGCGACCCGGACGGCATCGCCCTGGTCATGGGCGATGCCCGCTGGACTTGGGGCCAGTGGAACGCCCGCACCGATGCCTTGGCCTATGCCCTGCAGACCCGCTTCGGCTTGCAGAAGGGCGACCGGGTGATGTGCCAGTCGCAGAACTGCATGGAGATGATGCAGGCGATGTTCGCGGTCTGGCGCGCGGGCGGGGTCTGGGTGCCCGCCAATTTCCGCCAGACGCCCGAGGAGGTGGCCTATCTGACGCAGGCCTCGGGTGCCACGCTGATGTTCTGCAACGCCAGTTTCCCCGACCACGCGGCGGCCTGCGGCGTGACGACGCTGGCTTTTGGAACGGCGGATTTCGGGCCGGACGTGACCGCGGTCACCGCCGACCACATGGGGGAACGCCCGCAGACAGCAGTGGTGGACCGCGACGATCCCTGCTGGTTCTTCTTCACCTCGGGCACCACGGGCCGGCCCAAGGCGTCGGTCCTGACCCACGGCCAGATGGCCTTCGTGGTGACGAACCACTTGGCCGACCTGATGCCGGGGCTGACGGCGAACGATGCCTCGCTGGTGGTGGCGCCGCTCTCGCATGGCGCGGGGGTGCATCAGCTGACCCAGGTGGCGCGGGGGGTGAAGACGATCCTGCTGCCGACCGAACGCTTCGACGTGGCGCAGGTCTGGGATCTGGTCCGCGACTGGCGCGTCTCCACCATGTTCACGGTGCCGACGATCCTGAAGCTGCTGGTCGAACATCCCTCGACCGCCGAGGCGGATACGTCGTCGCTGCGCTATGTCATCTATGCCGGTGCGCCGATGTACCGGGTGGACCAGCAGAAGGCGTTGCAGACCCTTGGCCCCGTGCTGGTCCAGTATTTCGGCCTGGGCGAGGTGACCGGCAACATCACCGTGCTGCCCGCCCATCTGCACCAGGCCGAGGACGGCCCCCAGGCCCGCATCGGCACCTGTGGTTACGCCCGCACGGGGATCGAGATCCAGATCCAGGACGACAACGGCCATGAGGTCGCGCCGGGCGAGACGGGCGAGATCTGCTGCATCGGCCCCGCCGTCTTCGCGGGCTATTACCGGAACCCCGAGGCGAACGCGAAGTCCTTCCGCGACGGCTGGTTCCGCACCGGCGATCTGGGGCACATGGACGAACAGGGCTTCGTCTATATCACCGGGCGGCAGTCGGACATGTTCATCTCGGGCGGGTCCAACGTCTATCCGCGAGAGATCGAGGAAAAGATCCTCACCCACCCCGCCATCAACGAGGTCGCGGTGCTGGGCATCCCCGACCCCCTGTGGGGCGAGATCGGCTGGGCGGTCTGCGTGGCGAACGGACCCGTGGCCGAGGAGGAGTTGTCCGCCTTCCTGGACGGGAAGCTGTCGCGCTACAAGATGCCCAAGCGGTTCCTGTTCTGGGACAGCCTGCCGAAATCGGCCTATGGCAAGATCACCAAGAAGATGATCCGCGAGGAACTGGAAGCCCGCGGCATGATCGCATGATGCAGCGGATGATCCATCCCGGCCCGCGCGCGGTGGAACGGGCGACGGCGGTGCGCGCCGATCTGCGGCCCATTTCCGGGGTTCTGCAAGCGGGGCAGACGGTCATGGCAGGGGTCGGCGACCTGTTCGCGCAGAACGGCTGCAAGGGCGGCGTGGTCTGGCTGGACGGCGTGACCTGCGATCCGATGCGCTATGTCCTGCCCGCGCCTTCGACCGACGGCATCCATGCGGCCTGGTATTCCGGCACCCATGCGCCGGACGGGCCGGTCACCATCGGGCGCGCGACGGCCACGGTCGGCTGGAAAGACGGCGCGCCGTTCCTGCATTGCCATGGGACATGGGCGGGAACGATGGGGCACCTGCTGCCCTTCGACAGCGTTCTGGCGTCGGATGCCCGCGTCCATGGCATCGGCGCCCCGGATGCCTGGTTCGAGGCGCTGCCGGACGCGGAAACCGCCTTCACCCTGTTCACTCCGCAAGGCACCGGCACCGGCACAAGCCTGCTGGCCCGCATCCTGCCCGGCGAGGATGTGATCACGGCCATCGAAGCGCTTGCCGCCCGCCACGGCATCGCCAATGCCCGCCTGCACGGCGTCGGCAGCATCGACCATATCCGCTTCACGGACGGCAGCCGGATGGGCTGCCACGCCACCGAATTGCGGCTGGACGGCGCCACCCTGACCCAAGGCCGTGCCACCGTCCCGATCGAGGTCGTGGACATCGCGGGCACCATCATGCGCGGCACGCTGGAACGCGGGACGAACCCGGTCGGCGTGACGCTGGAACTGCTGATCGAAAGGACAGACACATGACGCAGGACGCCAAAGTCGCCATCGTGACCGGGGGCTGCCGGGGCATCGGCCTTGCCGCGACCGAAATCTTCCTGGAACAGGGCTGGCGCGTCGCCGTGGTGGACCGCGATACCGAGGAATTGCACCGCGCCTGCGACCCCATGGAAAACGTCCTGCCCGTCGAAGCCGACATTTCCGACCCGCAAAGCGTCGATGGCGTGATCCGCACGGTCGTGGGCCAGTGGGGCCGCGTCGATGCCCTGGTCAACAACGCGGGCGTGGCGCTGTTTTCCCGCGCGAACCAGACCAGCTTCGAGCAATGGCGAGAGGTGATGGCCACGAACCTGGACGGCGTGTTCCTCTGCACCCAGGCGGCGATCCCGGAACTGGCCAAGACTAAGGGCGCCATCGTCAACATCGCCTCGATTTCCGGCCTCAGGGCCTCGACGCTGCGGGTGGCCTATGGCACGTCCAAGGCCGCCGTGATCCACCTGACCAAGCAGTTCGCCGCCGAACTGGGCGAACAGGGCATCCGCGTCAACTGCGTGGCCCCCGGCCCGGTCAAGACCAAGCTGGCCATGGCCGTCCACGCGCCGGAAATCATCAGCGCCTATTACGACGCGATCCCGCTGAACCGATACGGCGAGGCGCGCGAGATCGCCGAGGCCATCGTCTTCCTGTGTTCCGACAAGGCCAGCTTCGTGTCGGGCCAGACGCTTGCCGTGGATGGCGGGTTTGACGCGACCGGCGTGGGCCTGCCTGCCCTGCGGCGCGAGGACGGGACCGCGCGGGAGGTCTAGGGCAAGGGCCGCATCGCGCCCGTCAACGCCTCGATCATCGCCTGTCCCAGCGGGCCGGGGCGGCGATGCGCGGGCCAGGCCACCACCACGGTGCGGACCGGGTGGAACTGCATGTCCTCGCAGACAAGGCGCCTGACCTCGCCCCGCGCGATCTCGGCCTCGAAGGTGCGGGATGCGGAAAAGCACCAGCCAAGGCCCGCCGCGACCATCGACTTGATGGATTCGACATCGTTCACCGTCCAGACATCGGTTGAAAACAGCCGCCCCACCCGTTCCATGTCGATCTGCGGCGATCCGACGTAATAGATCTGGCGTTCCCGGTCGAAGGCGCGCATGGCCAGCGGCTGCGGCAACCCGGCCAGCCGGTGGCTTGCGGCGCAGACCGGGCCCAGCGTCTCGGACCCCAGGTGGCGGGCGGCGATGTCCGACGGGATGGCGGCGGCCAGCGTCAGGGCGAAGTCGAAGTTGCCTGCGCGCAGGTCGTCCCACAGCGTCGCCAGGGACGAGTTGAAGAACTGGAAGCGCGCATGGGGGTGATCGGCGGCAAAGGCTCGCAGCGCCCGGTTCAGGTCGGCGCGCGGGAACAGCACATCGACCAGCACGCGCAGGCGCGTTTCCTCGCCCTTTTCCAGCGATTGGGCATGGGTGGCAAAGCTGCGGGCGCGTTCGACGACGCTGCGCGCCTCGGCCAGCAGGACGCGGCCGCGCTCGGTCAGCTCCGCCCGGTTGGACCCGCGCCCCAGCAGGGGAAAGCCGCATTGGCTTTCCAGTTGCGCCAGCGAATAGCTGACGGATGAGATCGGGCGACGCAATTCTCTGGCCGCCGCGGTCAGGCTGCCCGTGTCGGCGATGGCGCAGAAGGCGCGCAGATGATCGACCAGGTTCGGATGCATTTCAAAAATCCCGAAAGGGTTTTGCCATTCTTTTCGGTTTACCGAAAAACGGATCCGATGCTAGCCTTTCCTTGTTCGGGACCGGAGGAGGAGCCGGTCCGGGGCAGCGTTTGGGCAGGACTGTTTGGGAGGACAGGCTATGCGCGGACTGAACGGGCCTTGGCCCGCATGAACGGCGATCATGTCCTTGTCTGCGACAATGTCGTCCGCCGCTTTGGCGGTGTCGTCGCGCTGAAGAACGTCTCGGTCGCCGTGAACCGGGGCGAGATCTTTGGCCTAGTCGGGCCGAACGGGTCTGGCAAGACCACGCTGGTCAACGCCATCACCGGATTTTATCCGCCGCAGGAAGGCCGCATCACGCTGGACGGGCGGCAGATCAACGGGCTGAAGCCGTTTCGCATCGCCGGAATGGGGGTGGCGCGCACCTTCCAGAACGTCGCGCTGTTCCACGGGATGTCGGTCCTGGACAACATCCTGATGGGGCGGCACATCTTCATGAAGCCGAACCCCTTGGCGTCCTTCTTCTATCCCTGGTGGGCGCAGAAGGAGGAGGTCGCGCATCGGCGCCATGTCGAGGAGGTGATCGACCTTCTGCAACTGGCGCCCGCGCGCGACGAACATGTCGATGTGATTCCCCTGGGCCTGCAAAAGCGGGTGGAACTGGCCCGCGCCTTGTGCGCCGAACCCAAGCTGCTGGTCCTGGACGAGCCGATGGCGGGCATGAACCAGGAGGAAAAGGAATACATGGTCCGCTTCATCCTGGACGCACAGGACGCCTTGGGCCTGACGGTGCTGATCATCGAACACCACATGGATGTCGTGACCGCGCTGTGCGACCGGGTGCTGGTGCTGAACAACGGCCAGGAAATCGCCCAGGGCCCGTCGCGCGAGACCATCGCCGATCCCCGCGTGGTCGAGGCCTATATCGGAAAGCCCCGCCATGCAGCATGATCCCGCGATGATGGCGCAGGCCAGGGCCCTGCATCCGAACTGGCGCGACGAGGACACGATCCTGGCGCGTCTGGCGCAGAACGCGGCCGAGGTGCCGGACCAGGTCGCCCTTCGCGAACGCGACCGGGGGATCTGGCAGGAATATAGCTGGGCCGATTACCTGCGCGCCGTGGTGGAATTCGCCGCCGGGCTGGAAGCGCGCGGCGTGAAGCCCGGCGACGTGGTGATGGTCATCGGCGACAACCGCCCGAACCTGTATTTCGCGATGCTGGGCGCGGTCTGCCTGCGCGCCATCCCCTCGCCCGCCTATGCCGATGCCCCGACCGAGGAACTGGCCGCGCAGATGGAGCGCGAGGATATCCGCGTGGCCGTGGCCGAGGATCAGGAGCAGGTGGACAAGATGCTGGAGGCCAAAGGCCGCTGGCAGCATCTGGATCTGGTGATCTATGACGATCCGCGCGGTCTGGCGGGGCGCGAACCTGCGGGCGTGGCGGGGTTCGACGCGATCCGGGCCGAAGGTGCCGCGCGGCTCAAGGCCGATCCGGGTCTGGCGCAGGCCCTGATCCAGCGGTCCACCATCCACGACACCGTGGTCCTGATGCATTCGTCCGGCACCACCGGCGCGCCCAAGGGCATTCCCCTGAAGCACGGTCATGTCCTGTCGGGCGTCCGCAACGCCGCCGCCGCCGGATATTTCCAGCAGGGCGAGGTCCACATGGCCTATCTGCCCATGGCCTGGGTGGGCGATTTCATCTTCTCGGTCGGCGCGGCGATGGAGTTGCGCTTCACCGTCAACATCCCCGAGGCGAACGAGACCGCCTTGCACGACCTGCGGGAAATGGCGCCGACGCTCTATTTCGCCTCGCCCCGCGCGTGGTCGGCGATGCTGACGCGGGTGCAGGTGGGGATCGCGGAAACCACCGGGTTGAAGCGCAGGCTTTACGACTGGTTCATGCCCCGCGCGATGGAGGCGGAACGCGCCCGGCTGGACGGCAAGCCGGTCGGCGGCGGGCTGACGCGGTTCCTGGGGGAATGGCTGATCTATGGGCCCATCCGCGACCAGTTGGGCCTGGGCCGCGTGAAGCGCGCCTATACCGCGGGCGAGGCGATCGGCGAGGACGTGTTCCTGTGGTTCCGCGCCATCGGGTTGAACCTTCGCCAGTTCTATGGCCAGACGGAAAACTGCGCCCTGGCCGTGGCCCAGAAGCCCGAGGATATCTCGCTGACCACCGTGGGCCGCCCCTTCCCCGGCGTCGAGATGAAGATCGACGAGCATGGAGAGATCCTGCTGCGCGGGGATAACATCTTCGACGGCTATTTCCAGAACCCCAAGGCATCGGCCGAGGCCTTGCAGGACGGCTGGCTGCACACGGGCGACGCCGGCCAGATCGAACCGGACGGCCAGCTTGTCGTGCTGGGCCGCGTGTCCGAGGTGGTGGAAAAGCGCGACGGCACCCGCTTCATTCCGACCTATATCGAGAACCGGCTGAAATTCAGCCCCTACATCAAGGACGCGGCGGTGATCGGCCAGGGCCGCGACATGCTGGTGGCAATCGTCTGCATCGACTTCCAGGCGGTCGGGCAATGGGCGCAGGAACATGGCGTGTCCTATACCTCCTATGCCGAACTGTCGCAGCAGCCGCGCATCTATGACCTGATCGCGGGCCAGATCGCCGATGTGAACGCGCATCTGCCGCACGGGCTGTCGGTCGCGCGCTTCGTCAACCTGCACAAGGAATTCGACCCCGACGACGGAGAGGTCACGCGCACCCGGAAACTCAAGCGCAACGTGATCGACGACCGATACGGCCCGATCATCGAGGCGCTGAACGCGGGGGCAGGCGAAATCGACTTCAAGGCCCGGATCACCTATGAAAACGGCCAGACCGGATCGCTGGACCGGGTTCTGCGGCTGTCCGACGTGGAGGCTGCGTGATGGCATATTTCCTGGAACTGCTCATCAGCGGCGCGCTGACCGGGCTGATGTATTCGCTGGTCGCGCTTGGCTTCGTGCTGATCTACAAGTCGGCGGGCGTGCCGAACCTGGCCCAGGGCGCCCTGGTGATGACCGCCGGTTACGCCGTCTGGCTGGTCATGTCCTGGGGCCTGAACGTCTGGATCGCCATCCCCGTCGCCGCCGCGATCATGTTCGGCTTCGGCCTGGTCGTGGAACGCCTGCTGCTGCGCCGCATGGTCGGACAGCCGGTCATCATGGTCGTCATGCTGACCCTGGGGCTGGAGATCCTGCTGCGCGGGCTGGTGCCGGGCATCCTGGGATCGACGCCGAAGCCCATCGACCTGGGCATCGACTTTGCCCCCATCATCATCGGCGACGTGTTCATCAACCGCACCTCGCTTTACGGCGGCATCGTCGCACTGCTGCTGGTCGGCGCATCGCTGCTGTTCTTCCGCACGAGGCTGGGGACCAAGCTGCGCGCGGTGTCGGACGACCATGTCTCAAGCTGGGCGGTCGGCATCTCGGTCGAGCGCGCCATCGGCATCTCCTGGGGTCTGGCGGGCATCGCCGCCGTGGTCGCGGGGGCGCTCTGGGGATCGTCGCAGGGGGTGGACTGGACCTTATCCACGCTGCTGTTCCCCGCCGTCGCCGTGGTGATCCTAGGGGGCGTGGACAGCGTTCCCGGCGTCGTCGTGGGCGGCATCCTGGTGGGCGTGCTGGGCACCGTCATCCCCGGATACCTCGACAGCATCGCGGGCGGATCGACGCGCGATGTGGTCACGTCCCTGATCATCCTGCTGACCATCATGGTCCGCCCCTTCGGCATCTTCGGCCGGGAAGACATCGAGAGGATCTGACGCCATGTTCTATCGCCTCTCGGGCACCTATCACACCAGCTACCAGGCCGACCGCAAGCTGTGGAAGATCCCTACGGACCGCTGGCTGGTGATCGCGCTGCTGGTCCTGGCGGCTCTGGCGCCGCTCTATGTCTCGCCGCTCTATCTCGGCAGCTATGTGCTGCCTTGGGTGATCTGGTCGGCGGCGGCGCTGTCGCTGACGCTGCTGATGGGGCTGGCGGGGCAGTTGCATTTCGGCTTTGCCGCCGTGATGGCGATCGGGGCCTATGCCTCGATCCACCTGGTCCGGGCGGGCGTGCCGTTCGAACTGGCGCTGCTGCTGTCGGGCCTGATCGCCGCCGTGATCGGCGCGGTCTTCGGGGGTGCGGCGCTGCGGGTGAAGGGGCTTTACCTGGTCATGGCCACGCTGGCGATGCAGTATCTGGTCGATTGGGTCGTGGTGAACGTGCCCGCCATTTCGGGCGGGGCACACGCCACGCTGCGGACGCCTGCGGTCAGCTTCCTGTTCTTCCCCATCGAAAGCCTCGCATCCCGTTACTGGCTGGCACTGGCCTGGGCGGTGCTGCTGACGGTGTTCTTCATGAACGTCAAGCGCACCTCCTTCGGCCGCGCCCTGGTCGCCATCCGCGACAAGGACTTCGCCGCCGCCGTGATCGGGGTCGATCCGTTCCGCACCAAGCTGATGGCCTTCTTCACATCGTCCTTCATGGGCGGGGTGACGGGCGCGATCCTAGCCTTCTGCTTCTATCGCGCGGTGACGCCGGAACAGTTCGGCTTTAACGTGTCCATCCAGCTTGTCGCCATGGTGCTGGTGGGGGGCCTGGGATCGGTGATCGGATCCTGGCTGGGCGCAGGCTTCGTGCTGCTGGCGCCGATCTTCCTGACGAATCTCGTGTCGTCGCTGGCAGCAAGCGGCTGGGTGCCGGTCAGCCAGAACTTTTTGTCGCACCTGCCCCTGATGATCTACGGCGCGATGATCATCGGCTTCCTGCTGCTGGAGCCGCTGGGGCTGGCCAAGATCTATGACAACATCCGCAAGTATTTCCTGGTCTGGCCGTTCCGCCACGCCAGAAGCTGAAACCCCTGGGGAGGGGGCAATAATGGGAGGAAGACACATGACCTTTCTGCGCAAGCTGGCGCTGACGACCGCCCTGGTGGCCGGGCTGTCGGCCCCCGTGGCGGCCGAGGATGTCAAGTTCGGGCTGCTGCAGGATTTCACGGCGGTTTATACCTTCGTGACCGGGCAGTATAACCAGGGCCAGCAGGACTATCTGGCCCTTGTGAACGCCGAGGGCACCCTGGGCGAGAGCAATACCGTCACCGCCATCGTCCGCGACACCGGCAACCAGCCGCAGCGCGGGATCGAGGCCTATAACCGCGCCAAGGAGGAAGGCGCGATCCTGTTCGACTTCCTGTCCACGCCGGTTTCCGCCGCGATCCTGGACCAGGCGCAGGCCGACAAGAACATCGTCATCACCCCCGCCCATGGCCGGGGCGACGCATCCGACGGCACGGTCTTTCCTTACGTCTTCCCGATGTTCGCGACCTATTGGGCGCAGGCCGCCAACCTGATCGAGCATATGAAGAACAATGGCGGGCTTGAGGGCAAGAAGATCGCCATCGTCCATATCGACAGCCCCTTCGGGCGCGAGCCCGGCCCGATCCTGCAGGCGCTGTCCGAACAGGAAAAGTTCGAGTTCCAGGCCTTCCCCTATGCGTCGCCCGGCAACGAACAGTCGGCGGCCTGGTCCGAGGTGCGGCGCTATCGCCCCGATTACGTCCTGATCTGGGGCGCGGGCGGCGGGCAGGCCGTGTCGGTCAAGACCGCCATCCAGAACGGCATCCGCCCCGAACAGATCCATTCGGTGATCTGGCTGGCCGAAACCGACGCCGCCAATGTCGGCCCGGCCATGAAGGGAGTGAAGCGCTTCGAGGCCACGGCATCGGGCACCGACCACCCGATCATTCAGCGGATCCAGGAAAAGGTGATCGCGGCGGGCAAGGGCTCGGGCGAGGAAGCCAATGTCGGCAACAGCTATTACAACCTGGGCGTCGCCACCATGGCCGTCGCGGTCGAGGCCGCGCGCCTGGGCATGGAGGGCGGCCAGCCGCTGACCGGAGATTCGCTGAAGGCGGGCTTCGAGAAGATCGCGGGCTTTGACGCCGAAGGGCTGATGCCCCCCGTCACCTATACCGCCGAAGACCACCAGGGCGGCGGCGCGGGCCGGGTGTCGGAATGGGATGGCGAGAAATGGGTGCCGGTTTCCGACTGGCACGCGGCCTATCCCGACCTGGTCCGCAGCGTGATCGAGAAATCGGCCGCCGACTACAAGGCGGGGCACTGACGCCATGCCCGCGCTGATCCTGGAAAACGTCGAGGTGATCTATGACAAGGTCTTCCTGGCCATCAAGGGCGTCTCGCTGGAGGTGGGCGAGGGAGAGATGGTCGCCCTTCTGGGATCGAACGGCGCGGGCAAATCGACGACGCTGAAATCCATCTCGGGGCTGCTTGGCCCCGAGCGCGGGCTAGTCACGCGCGGAGAGATCCGCTTTGGCGACCGCTCCATCCTGAACCTGGGGGCGCCCGAACGGGTGGCGGGGGGGCTGGTCCATGTGCTGGAAGGCCGGCGCATCTTCGGCCACCTGACGCCGGACGAAAACCTGGTCGCGGCCTATCGCGGGCGCAGCATCAGCCGGTTCAACGAACTGCGCGAACAGGTCTATGCCTATTTCCCGCGCCTCAAGGAGCGGATCAAGTCCAAGGCGGGCTACCTGTCGGGGGGCGAACAGCAGATGCTGGCCATCGGCCGGGCGCTGATGACGGAGCCGAAGCTCATCATGCTGGACGAACCCTCCCTGGGCCTGTCGCCGCTGCTGGTGCAGGAAATCTTCGGCATCATCGGCGAGATCAACGCCCGCGAGGGGCTGTCGGTCCTGCTGGTCGAACAGAACGCGGCGGCAACGCTGGACATCGTCAGCCGCGCCTATCTGATCGAACAGGGACAGGTCGTCATGTCCGGTTCGGCCGAGGTGCTGAAGTCGAACCCCGACGTGCAGGACTTCTATCTGGGCGGGGCGGAGCATACCGACTACCGCAACGTCAAACACTATCGCCGGCGCAAGCGCTGGCTGGCCTGAGGAAAGCCCATGACCGCCGATCCCGACCTTGACCGCGACACCCGCGAGGGGAGCCCGCTTGCCCGCCTGAATGCGCAACTGGCGCGGATGCGCGAAACCCAAGCCCATTGGGCGGATCTGCCGGCGACGCCGCTGAACAGCCTGGCCGATCTGGCCGCGCTGCCGGTGCTGCGCAAGTCGGATCTGGTGGAGATGCAGGCCAGGAACGCGCCCTTCGGCGGGTTGACCGGGGGGGCGGTCGCGGGGCTGCGGCGGCTGTTCATCTCGCCCGGCCCGATCTTCGACCCCGAGGGGCGCGGGGCCGACTGGTGGGGCTCGGCGGCGGCCCTGCGGGCGGCAGGCGTCCAACCGGGCGACGTGATCCTCAACACCTTTTCCTATCACCTGACCCCCGCCGCCTTCATCTTCGAGGCGGGGGCCGAGGCCCTGGGCTGCCCGGTCATCCCCGCCGGGCCGGGCAATACCGCCGACCAGCTGGTGGCGATCCGGCAATATCGCCCGCGAGTCTATGTGGGCGTGCCGGATTTCCTGAAGATCATCCTGGACAAGGCCGACGAAGCGGGTCTGGACCGCACCTGTCTGGAAGTCGGCATGGTCACGGGCGCGGCCCTGCCCGACAGCCTGCGCGCGGAACTGGCAGGTCGGGGCGTGGCGGTCCGCCAATGCTACGGCACCGCCGACCTGGGCATCGTGGCTTATGAGGACGGCGGGCCGGGCATGGTGCTGAACGACGGGGTGATCGTGGAAATCGTGCGCCCCGGCACCGGCGATCCGGTCCCCAACGGAGAGGTGGGCGAGATCGTCGTGACCCGGCTGGATGCGGATTACCCGTTGCTGCGATTCGCCACGGGCGACATGTCGGCGACCGACGGGCAAGGGCGCATCAAGGGCTGGATGGGCCGCGCCGACCAGGCCACCAAGGTCAAGGGCATGTTCGTGCGCCCCGAACAGATCGCCGCCATCGGCCGCGCGGTCCCCGGCTGCCAGCGGCTGCGCCTGGAAATCAGCCGCGCGGGCGAACAGGACCGGATGCACCTGCTGGTCGAGCATGAGGACAGCAATGCCGCCGCCGCCCTGGCCGACAGGCTGGCGGAAATCACCCGCCTGAAAGGCACGGTCGAAGTCGTGGCGCCGGGCAGCCTGCCCAATGATGGCCGCGTCATCGCCGATCTGCGCTGATCATTCGACCGCCGGGGCGCCGTCGGCCAGCCGCTGGCGGTCCAGCACGCGCACGGCGTTGCGCCCCAGTTCGATGATGCCTTCGTCGCGCAATTCGCCCAGCATCCGGTTCACCGTCTGGCGCGAACAGCCGATGACCACGCCAAGCTGCGACTGGCTGATGCGCACCGAATCGTCCGCGTCGCTGGTCAGCTGGCGCAGGTACAGCCGGATTCGCTGCTGGGCGTTGTAGTAATGATCGGCGGTCCGGTTGCGGTTTTCCCGCATCAGCCGGTCATGCAGGATGGTGCACAGGTTCGGGATCAGGATCTGCGAGGGCACATGGGCGTAAAGCGCCTTGGCCGGGCAGAACAGCACGGTGGTGTCGGGCAGCGTCCGGCAACTGCAGGCGCAGGGGCGGCCCGACAGGGCCTCGACCTCGCCCAGCATCTCTCCGGCGATGGCGGTGTGGACGATCACCTGGTTGCCCGAGGCATCGACATAGCCCACCTCGACCCGGCCCGAGGCGATGAAATAGCTGCCGGTCGTGGGTTCCCCCTGGCGCAGGATATAGGTGGGGGTCTTCAGGACGCGCGCCGTGCAGGATGCCAGCAGCGCATGTTTCTGATCCTGCGACAGGCCGGACAGGATCGGTGAGTCCAACAGATGGGCGTAATCCGAAGGGTCGATCATTGCGAAATCGGTCCATCAACAGCTGGGCTGGCTGTCAGTAAACCCAAGAGCGAAGGCAGATGAAACAGCGAAAATGGCTATCCCGGCCCGAAAGGGCACCGCATCGGCTGATGCGACGGGATAGCCTGAACTCGCACTCGAACCCGGAATGTCTACGCACCACGACTGCGCAAGATGAGGGATAGACCTTTTGTCGCAAGCGAAGTGTCAGGCAGGCGACATTCCGCCGCGTAAAAAGGCCGAAATTTTTTTCTGATCGGTCAAACAAGAACCGCGTAAAAATTTGCCTGTATTTTAAGAAGCATGAAGGAATGCAGGGTCTGTTCGGGCCTGCGCGGAAAGCCGCTTGAAGACAGGGGCTTGGCCGATGCCTCAGCCAGTCACCCTCTGCGGTTCGGCTGCCCTCCGGTGCGAAGGCAGCGCCGGGCCGTGTCGGCATTCGCCCACCGATTCCTTCAGGCGGCGGCTTACCGTCAGTCCCCTGCGCAAGAGAATCACCACCGCAAACCGGCCCTGCCCGGACCTGCCAGCCGATCGGCATCCGCAGCGGAATCAGCGCCGCTGGCCCAGGCCCCCGCTCGACTGGCGCCGCCGCGCGGTTTCGCCATGGGCCTCGGCCCGCGCCAGGTCGCGGGCGGCCTGGCGGAGATAGGCCAGATGCGCATGGGCGGCCGCGCGGGCGCCCTCCGCATCGCCGGCCAGGATCGCCGCCCCGATGGCCCGATGCTGGCCGCGCAGCTTCTCGCGGACCTGCGGCAGGGTGAACATCCGCGCCCGGTTCGCCGCCACGTTGCTGCGCAGGTTGCCCGACAAGGCCCGCATGATCTGCAGCAGGACCAGGTTGTGGCTGGCCTCGTAGATGGCCTGGTGCAGGGCGGCGTCGGCCTCGGCCTCGTCTTCGGGAATGGCGGCGCCATGCGCGGCCTCGATCCCGTCAAGCGCGGCACCGATGCGGTCGCGGTCCACATCCGTCGCGCGGGCGGCAGCCAAGCCCGCCGCGTGGCTTTCCACGACATCGCGGAAATCCAGATAGTCGTCCTCGACCTCGGGCCGTTCGGCCAGAAGCGCCAGAAGCGGATCGGTGATCGCCGCCCGGCCCAGGGCCGCCACCCGCAGGCCGCGCCCCCTTTCGCCCACCAGCAGCCCGCGATCCTGCAACAGCTTCAGCCCGTCGCGCAGGGTGGGGCGCGAGACGTTCAGCCGCGCCGCCAGGTCGCGTTCCGGCAGCAGCCCTTCGCCGGGGAAAAGCGAGCCTTCCAGGATCAGCGTCTCGATATGGCGGGCCACGGCCTCGGCCGCGCGTTCGGGGCGGATGGAAAAGTTGGTCATGGCAGGGCCCTTGTCATCGCCCCATCTCAACGCAATTGACAGGCTTGGTCAATTTATTTTACCAAATCCCGGAACCAGGGAGGGCAGAGCCATGACCATCGCCATGCCGGCGCCCGATGCGCGTGTCATCGCAGCGGCGCCCCGGATCGTCGCGGCGCTGCGGGCGGTGCTGCCCCCGGACGCGGTGATCGACGACCGCCAGGAAACCCGCGCCTATGAATGCGACGCGCTGACGGCATACCGCTGCCCGCCGCTGGCCGTGGTGCTGCCGCGCTCAACGGCCGAGGTCGCGGCGGTCATGCGCATCTGCGGCGAGATGGGCGTGCCGGTGGTGCCGCGCGGGGCGGGCACGTCGCTTGCGGGTGGCGCGCTGCCCACGGCGGATTGCGTGATCCTGGGCACCATGCGCCTGCGCGAGGTGCTGGAGATCGATACCGCCAATCGCTTTATCCGCGTCCAGACGGGCGTCACCAACCTGTCGGTCAGCGCCGAGCTTGAACCATACGGCTTCTTCTATGCGCCCGACCCGTCCTCGCAATTGGCCTGCACCATCGCGGGCAATATCGCGATGAATTCGGGCGGGGCGCATTGCCTGAAATACGGGGTGACGACCAACAACCTGCTGGGCGCGACCGTGGTGCTGACCAGCGGAGAGGTCGTGGAACTGGGCGGGCCGGAACTGGGACCGGCGGGGCTGGACCTGCTGGGCATCCTTTGCGGATCCGAGGGCCAGCTTGGCGTCGTGACCGAGGCCACGCTGCGCATCCTGCCCCGTCCCGAAGGCGCGCGGCCCGTGCTGATCGGCTTTGATTCGGCGGAAACGGCGGGCGAATGCGTGGCCAACATCATCCGATCCGGCGTGCTGCCGGTCGCCATCGAATACATGGACGAACCCTGCCTGCGCGCGGTCGAGGCCTTTGCCAAGGCCGGATACCCCGACTGCCCCGCCGTCCTGATCGTCGAGGTTGAGGGATCGAAGGCCGAGATCGACGACCAGATCGCCCGCATCCGCGCCATTGCGGATGCCCTGAACCCCGTCGAGTTCCGCGAAAGCCGCAATGCCGACGAGGCGCTGGCGATCTGGAAGGGCCGCAAGTCGGCCTTTGGCGCCATGGGGCGGCTGGGCGATTACATCTGCCTGGACGGCACGGTGCCGGTGGGGCAACTGCCCTATACCCTGCGCCGGATCGGGGAACTCTCGCGCCAGCACGGGCTGGAGGTCGCCAATGTCTTTCACGCGGGCGACGGCAACATGCATCCGCTGATCCTGTTCAACGCCAACAAGCCGGGCGATCTGGCCCGCGCCGAGGCTTTTGGGGCCGACATCCTGCGCCTCTGTGTCGAGGTCGGCGGCTGCCTGACCGGCGAACATGGCGTGGGCGTGGAAAAGCGCGACCTGATGGGCGATCAGTATGCCCCCGGCGATCTGGCGATCCAGATGCAGGTGAAGGACGTGTTCGACCCCGGCTGGCTGCTGAACCCCGCCAAGGTCTTTCCGCTGGACGCCAGCGCCGCGCATCGGGCGAGGGCCGCCGAATGACCTTGGCCCTGGACCTTGCCCCCGCTTCCGAAGCCAATCTTGCGGAAATCCTGGCCGACTGCCACGCCCGCCGCACGCCGCTGCGCATCGCGGGCGGCGGCACGCGGGTGGAAAACAGCGCCCCTGGCGAAATCCTGTCCCTGTCCCGCCTGTCCGGCGTCGTGACCTATTCGCCGGGCGAGATGACGCTGATCGCGCGCCCTGGTACCCCCCTACCCGAGATCCAGTCCATGCTGGAAGCCGAGGGCCAGGCCCTGGCCTTCGAGCCGCCCGACATGCGCGCCACCTTGGGCAGCAACGGCACGCCGACATTGGGCGGGATGGTCGCCGCCAATGCCTCCGGCCCGCGCCGGTTTCTGGCGGGCGCCTGCCGCGATCACCTGCTGGGGGTGCGCTTTGTAGATGGCCGGGGCCGCGTGCTGAAGAACGGGGGGCGGGTGATGAAGAACGTGACCGGCCTTGACCTGTCCAAGCTGCTGGCCGGGTCGCATGGCACGCTGGCCGTGCTGACCGAGGTGGTGCTGAAGACCCTGCCCCTGCTGCCCGCCCGCACCACGCTGGCCTTTCCCGGCATCGATGAGGCCACAGCCCTGCGCATTTTTACCACCGCGCTGTCCACGCCTTACGAAGTGTCAGGCGCGGCCCATGTCGATGGCACCGCATACCTGCGGATCGAGGGGTTGGAGGGCCAGCTTGCCTATCGCCGCGACCGGCTGCTGGCGCTGCTGTCGGGCCACCGCCCCGAAGTGCGGGACGACGCCCCCTGGGCCGCGATCCGCGACGGGACGCATTTCGCGGGAACCGATCCGCTGTGGCGGATCCTGTGCAAGCCGACCGATGCGCCGGGCATCAGCGCGAGCCTGCGGGCGCTTGGCGGGGATTGTTCGCTGGATTGGAGCGGGGGGCTGATCTGGTATCGCGGTCCCGGCAATCCGCGCGCCCTTGCCCCCCATGCCACGCTGGTCCGCAGGGGCGGCGCGACCGGCCCGGCCTTCCCGCCGCTTGCCCCTGCCGTCGCGCGCCTGCAGGACGGGCTGCGGCGGGCCTTCGATCCGGCGGGCATCCTCAACCCCGGCCTGATGGACGCGTAAGATGCAAACTACCTTTACCGCCGAACAACTGGCCGATCCGCTGACCGCGCGCAGCAACGAAATCCTGCGCACCTGCGTCCATTGCGGCTTCTGCACGGCCACCTGCCCGACCTACAAGGTTCTGGGGGACGAGCTGGACAGCCCGCGCGGGCGGATCTATCTCATCAAGGACATGCTGGAAAACAGCCGCGTGCCGGACGCCAAGACTGTCCAGCATATCGACCGCTGCCTGTCCTGTTTGTCCTGCATGACGACCTGCCCGTCCGGCGTGCATTACATGCATCTGGTCGATCACGCCCGCGAATATATCGAAACCAACTATCGCCGGCCCCTGTCCGACCGCCTGCTGCGCTGGATGCTGGCCAGGATCCTGCCCTATCCGGGCCGCTTCCGGCTGGCGCTGCTGGGCGCGAAGCTGGGCCGCCCCTTCCGCCGCCTGATGCCCGACGCGCGGCTGCGCGCCATGCTGGACATGGCGCCCCGCGACATCCCGCCGCCCAGCCTGAACGACCGCCCGCAGGTCTTCCCGGCCGAAGGCACCCGCCGCAAGCGGGTGGCGCTGCTGACGGGCTGCGCGCAGCGGGCGCTGAACACCGATATCAACGACGCCACCATCCGCCTGCTGCGCCGCCATGGCGCAGAGGTGGTGATCCCGCGCGGGCTTGGCTGCTGCGGCGCGCTGACCCATCACATGGGCCGTACGGACGAAAGCCATGCCTTCGCCGCCGCCAATATCCGCGCGTTAACGGCGGAAATCGACGGCGAGGGCCTGGACGCCCTGGTCATCAACACCTCGGGCTGCGGCACGACCGTCAAGGACTACGGCCACATGTTCGCGGGCGATCCGCTGGAAGGGGACGCGGCCCGCGTGGCGGCCTTGGCGAAGGACATCACCGAGGTGATGTCCGACCTGGGCCTGCGGGACGCGACCCATGCCGCCCCCCTGCGCGTCGGCTATCACGCCGCCTGTTCCTTGCAGCACGGCCAACAAATCAAGTCCATGCCCAGGGAATTGCTGGCGGATGCGGGCTTCACGGTGCTGGAGCCGAAGGACAGCCATATCTGCTGCGGATCGGCCGGAACCTACAACCTGATGCAGCCCGCGATTTCCGCCGAGCTGAAGGCCCGCAAGGTCGCCACGCTGGAGGCCACGAAGCCCCAGGTCATCAGCGCCGGCAATATCGGCTGCATGATGCAGATCGGGTCGGGCACCGGTGTGCCGGTCGTCCATACCGCCGAACTGCTGGACTGGGCCACCGGAGGACCAAGGCCGCGCGCGCTGCAAGACCTGGCCTAGCACGGGCTTCTGGCGCCGGGTGGCCTCTTGTGGCATGACGCGGATCGCGGTGGCGGCGCATGGCAAGCCGCGCCGGTCCCGAAGGAAAACCCGATGCTGCGCCAGTTCTTTTCCTATTACCGCCCCTTCATGGGGCTGTTCTGGCTGGATTTCGGCTGCGCGGTGCTGTCGGGCCTGCTG
Source organism: Paracoccus sp. SSK6 (assembly GCF_039770665.1). NCBI lineage: Bacteria > Pseudomonadati > Pseudomonadota > Alphaproteobacteria > Rhodobacterales > Paracoccaceae > Paracoccus > Paracoccus sp. SSK6. Next base: position 130,450 of record NZ_JBDPNJ010000003.1, read on the forward strand.
GAACTGGCCTTTCCGCTGGCGATCACCGCCTTCATCGACCACCTGCTGCCGCAGGGCAACTGGACGCTGACCGTCGCCGCCGCCGCAGGGCTGCTGGCGCTTTACGCGATCAACGCGGGCCTGCTGACGGTGGTGATCTATTGGGGCCACAAGCTGGGCATCAATATCGAGACGGAAATGCGCGCCCGCGCCTTCGATCACCTGACGCGGCTGTCCTGGCGGTGGTATGACCGCGCGCGCACCGGCAAGCTGACCGCCCGCGTGACCCGCGATCTTGAGGAGATCGGAGAGGTCGCCCATCACGGCCCCGAGGACGCCTTCATCGCGATCATGACCTTTGTCGGCGCCTTCGCGCTGATGTTCTGGGTCAACCCGCAGCTTGCGGTGATCGTGGCGCTGATCGTGCCCGCGATGCTGGCCATCGTGATCGTCTATGGCGGACGGATGACGCAGACCTGGCGGGCCATCTATTCCCGCGTGGGCGATTTCAACGTCCGGCTGGAGGAAACCCTGGGCGGGGTCCGCGTGGTCCAGGCCTTCGGGAACGAGGCGCATGAGAACCACCTGTTCGCCGCCGACAACGCCCGCTATCGCCAGGCCAAGCTGGACGCCTATCGCGTGATGGCGGCGTCGAACGCCCTGCAATACATGGGCCTGCGGCTGGTGCAGGTGATCGTGATGGTGGTGGGCGCGGGCTTCGTGCTGTCGGGCGATCTGACCACCGGCGGCTTCGTGGGCTTTCTGCTGCTGGTCGGCGTCTTCTATCGCCCGCTGGAAAAGATCGCCGCCGTGATCGAGACCTATCCGCGCGGCATCGCGGGCTTTCGCCGCTATCAGGAACTGCTGGCGACCGAGCCTGAGATCACCGACGCCCCCGACGCCATCGAGGCCCCGGCCCTGCGTGGCGACATCGTCTTTGAGAATGTCAGCTTCGCCTATGAGGAAAGCCGCACCATCCTGGACGACATCGACCTGACCATCCGCGCAGGCGAGACCGTGGCCTTTGTCGGCCCGTCGGGGGCGGGCAAGACGACGCTGCTGGCGCTGTTGCCGCGCTTTTATGAACCGACGCGGGGCCGGATCACCGTGGACGGGCTGGCGCTGTCCGACATGCGGCTCAACAGCCTGCGCCGCCAGATCGGTCTGGTCAGCCAGGACGTGTTCCTGTTCGGCGGCACCCTGCGGGAAAACATCGGCTATGGCCGCCTAGGCGCCACGGATGAGGAGATTCGCCAAGCCGCCGCGCAGGCGCAATTGGCCCAGATGATCGACAGCCTGCCCGACGGGCTGGACACGGTGGTCGGCGAACGTGGCGTGATGCTGTCGGGCGGGCAGAAGCAGCGTGTGGCGATCGCCCGCGCCTTCCTGAAGAACCCGCCGATCCTGATCCTGGACGAGGCGACAAGCGCCTTGGACAGCCAGACGGAACGGGAAATCCAGCAGGCGCTTGATGCCCTGGCCGTGGGCCGCACCACGCTGGTCATCGCCCACCGGCTGGGCACGATCCGCAACGCGGACCGGATCGTGGTGATGCAGGCGGGCCGGATCGCCGAAATCGGCAGCCATGCCGACCTGATCGCCAAGGGCGGCATCTATGCCCGGCTTGCAGCCTGACGCAGCGCCCGCCATTTCGGCCCGCGCCTGCGCCCTGCGAAAATACTGCCCGCAGCATGAATCAGTCCTTAGGAAATCGTTAATCTTCCGGCATATTGGGGCAACCTCCTGCTTGCGGCAGGAGGCATTGTTGAAGTGTTTCGTATGGAGGTTACGATGAAAGCAGCCCTGCAGGCCACCGCCATGGCCTTCCTGACCACGCTTGGCATGGGATCGGTTTCCGAAGCCGCCACGGTCAGAAGCGTGGACCTTTCCTTTCTGGAATTCGGCGGCATCATCTACGAGATCGAGCAGGCGGGCAATTACACGCTCGACTTCTCGGGCATGGGCCTGATCCCCGGTGCCCCGAACTATCTGGGATTTGCCGCCTATATCTTTGCCGAAGTGGATGGCGGCCTGGACGAGCTTGAGGAAACCCTGGAAGCGGGCATCGATGTCAGCGCCTTCAACGGAACCTCGATCAACCTTGGCTTCCTGAACGCCGGCATCGATTTCGCGGCCGGTCTTCTTTCGGCGGGCAACGCCAGGATGAGCCTTGTGCGCATCGACGACCAGCCTGCCCCCGTGCCCCTGCCCGCGACCCTGCCGCTGCTGGCGGCAGCCATCGGTGCCCCGGGTCTGGCGGCGCGGCGCCGGAACGCCTGAACGAACGCGCGGGCGGGGGCGATCTCCGCCGCCGTCAGCCCCGGCGGGCTGCGGCCCTGAAATCCATGCGGTCCATTCCCCGCGCCAGCAGGTGCTGGCGGGCCTGACGCGCCTGTTCCCCCGTTCCGGCCATCAGATCGTCGCCGCGCGTCACACGCGCGGATCGGCGGCCAGCGGACCCAAGGCCGCGACGCAGGGCGCGAACAGGGGCCGTTCCCGCAGCACGGCAAGGTCGGCCATCTTCGCGTCCTCGCAGCCGAAGCCGGCCTTGCGCGCCATTCCCCGCGCCGCCGCAGGGATCAGAAAAATTCTTGCCGTCCCTCCCCTGCGGCCGGGAAACCAATTCCCCGCCGCATCGGTTTTGCGCATGTCTTCCCCTTCTCCGGGGACGCATCGAAGGGCTTTCCATGACAACACAGCAGATGCTTGCCTTTGCCATCGTCGGCGTGATGATGGTGTTGTTCATCTGGGGCAGGCTCCGCTATGACGTGGTGGCGATGCTGGCGCTGCTGGCCTCGCTCCTGGCGGGAACGGTCACGCCCGACCACGCCTTCACCGGCTTTTCCGACGACATCGTCATCATCGTGGGCAGCGCCCTTGTGGTCAGCGCCGCCGTGTCCCGCTCCGGCCTGATCGAGGCGATCCTGCGCTGGCTGGTGCGCCGCCTGAAGACGATGCAGGTCCAGCTTCTGGTGCTTGTCGGGTCGGTGACGCTGCTGTCGTCGCTGGTCAAGAACATCGGCGCGCTGGCGATGATGATGCCCGCCGCGCTGAAGATGGCGCGGAAATCCGGGCAGTCGCCGTCCTTGTACCTGATGCCCATGTCCTTCGGATCGCTTCTGGGCGGGCTGATCACGCTGGTGGGCACATCGCCCAACATCATCGTGTCGGGCGTGCGCAAGGAAATGACCGGCCAGCCGTTCCGCATGTTCGACTTCGCCCCCGTGGGCCTGGGCCTGTCGGCGGTGGGCGTCCTGTTCCTGATGTTCGCCTGGCGCCTGCTGCCCTCGGACCGCCGGGCCACGGCATCCCTGGGCGAGGCGGTGAAGATCAGCGACTACAACACCGAGGCCGCGGTGCCCGAGGGATCGGCCGCAGTGGGCATGACCATCGGCGGGCTGATCGGCCTTGCGGATGGCGAGATCACCGTAACCGGCCTGATCCGGGGCGGAGAACGCCGCAAGGTGGTGCTGTTCGACACCGTGATCGAGGCGGGCGACATCCTGCTGCTGCGGGGCGAGCCTGACGGGCTGGAACGCGCGGTCGCTCAGGGCGGGCTGGAACTGACCGGGCATGACACGGCGTCCCGGCTGGACCTGCCCGCCAGCAAGATCGGCGTGATCGAGGCCGTGACCACCGTCACATCATCCCTGATCGGCAAGAGCGTGGGCAGCATCCGGCTGTTCGACGAACAGGGGGTGGCGCTGCTGGCCGTGTCGCGGTCGGGGCACCGGATGACGGAACGGCTGTCCAAGACCCGGCTGCAGGCGGGCGACGTGCTGCTGCTGCAGGGTCCGGTGGACCTGCTGCCCGAACGCATCCGCGCGCTTGGGCTGCTGCCCTTGGCGGAACGCAGCCTCGGCATCGGCAGTGTCAGGAAGGACCTGATGCCGATCCTGATCCTGGGCGGGGCCATGGGCCTGACGGCGGCGGGCCTCCTGCCTGTGGCCATCGCCTTTTTCGGCGCGGCGGTGCTGATGATCGTCACCGGCGCCATCAGCGCTGAGCGCGCCTACGAGGCCGTGGAATGGCCGCTGCTGATCATGCTGGGCGCGCTGATCCCCGTCAGCGAGGCCTTGCAGACCACCGGCGGCACCGACCTGATCGGCGCCTGGCTGTCGCAGGTGGCGACGGGCCTGCCGGTCTGGGGGGCGGTCGCGCTGATCATGGTCGCGGCCATGGCGGTGACGCCCTTCCTGAACAACGCCGCGACCGTGCTGGTGATGGCGCCCATCGCCGTGACCTTCGCGGGCACCCTGGGCTATGCCCCCGAGGCCTTCCTGATGGCGGTGGCCGTGGGCGCGGGCTGCGATTTCCTGACTCCCATCGGGCATCAGTGCAACACGCTGGTGATGGGGCCGGGGGGATACCGCTTCAGCGACTATCCCCGGCTGGGCCTGCCCCTGTCGGTGCTGGTGGTGCTGACCGGGGTGCCGCTGATCCTGGCGGTCTGGCCGGTGTAGGGCACGCTGGCTTCAGCAGATATTCATCCGGCGTCCGCCCTTGACTGGCGAAGGCCATCGCCTTCGCCACGTGATGCGATCACCACCTGAACCGCCGGGCCTCAAAGGCCTGGCCAGCGCCCGCCGGGTCGGGCGCCGGCCTGCCAGGGTCGCGGCGCGGCAACGTCTCTAGGGGCACCCGATCACGCGGGCGGGGAAACGCATGCGTTTCCTTTTTCCGCCCGTGCCGAGGCTTCTCTTGAAATGGAGATCCCCATCCGCCCCTAGCGGGCGGACTGCACCCGGCGCGGAGCCTCGCGCTTGGCGAAGCGCAGCACGGCATAGCCCGCGACGCCGGACACCAGCGATCCCATCAGGATGCCGATCTTGGCCTCGTCCTGCAGAAGGGGCTCGGCAAAGGCCAGAAGCGAGATGAACAGGCTCATGGTAAAGCCGATACCGCACAGAAGGGCGGTGCCGAACATCTGCAGCCAGCTTGCGCCTGCGGGCAGGTCGGCCCAGTCCAGCCGCACCAGGATCGCCACCGCGCCGAAGATTCCGACCACCTTGCCTAGGGCCAGGCCTGCGGCCACCCCCATCGTCACCGGCGCCAGCAGCGCGTCAGACCCCACGCCCGCGAAGCTGACGCCCGCATTGGCAAAGCCGAAGATGGGGATGATGAAGAACGACACCGGCACCATCAGCAGATGTTCCAGCCGGTGCAGCGGGCTTTCGGAGGGGCGCGCCTCGGGCGTGGCGGGGGTGCGTTTCAGCGGCACGGTCAGGGCCAGCAGCACGCCCGCGATGGTCGCATGGATGCCCGACCGCCAGACGAAGAACCACAGGACCGCGCCAAGCACCAGATAAGGCCACAAGCGCAGGACGCCTGCCCGGTTCATGCCGACCAGGACCGCCAGGACCATCCCGGCCAGTCCCAGATCGACCGGCGACAGCCCCGTCGTGTAGAACAGCCCGATCACGACCACCGCCCCCAGGTCGTCCAGGATCGCCAGTGCCGCCAGAAAAACCTTGAGCGAGGTCGGCACCCGCGACCCCAGAAGCGAGATCACCCCGAGCGCAAAGGCGATGTCGGTGGCCGAGGGGATGGCCCAGCCATGCGTGGCCCCGGTACCCGCGGTGAAGAACAGATAGATCAGCGCAGGCACCGCCATGCCCGCCGCCGCCGCCACGCCGGGCAGGATGCGGCGCGGCCAGGACGACAGATGGCCGTCCACCATCTCTCGCTTGATTTCCAGCCCCACCATCAGGAAGAACAGCGCCATCAGCGCGTCGTTGATCCAGTGGCCCAGCGACAAGGGCCCGATATAAGTGTGAAGCGCCTCGAAATAGCCATCCGACAGCGGCGAATTGGCGACGATCAGCGCCAGGACCGCCGCCGCGATCAGCAGCATCCCCCCGGCCGAGCCGCTGTCGAGAAACTTGCGGATGGTGTTCTGGATTCGTCCTGCCATGGGGCCCCTTTCAGAAACGGTTGCAACCAGTCTCCGTAATCAGGGTCGTCCCTGGGCGCACGCAGCACACGCCATGAACGGGATAATATTCAGCACGGACCGGGGATCAAGGGTTTTGGGGATGCGTCCTGATTTCCCGCAGCCATTCGCGCCAGATGGCGACCAGCAGGGCCATCAGCACGGGGCCCACGAACAGCCCGACGATGCCCATGGTCTTGACGCCCCCCACCAGCCCGAAGAACGTGGGCAGGAAGGGCATCTTGACCGGACCGCCGACCAGCACGGGGCGGATGGTCTTGTCCACCACGAACAGCTCGATCGAGCCCCACAGGAACAGGGCCACCCCGGCCAGGGTGGATCCGCTGGCCACCAGATAGATCGACACCAGCGTGAAGCACAGCGGCGCGCCCCCCGGCACCAGGGCCATGATGCCGGTGATGACCCCAAGCGTGACCGGGGACGGCACCCCCGCGATCCAGTAGGCGATGCCCAGGATCACCCCCTCGCCCATGGCGATCAGGGCCATGCCGGTGACGGTGGCGCTGATGGTCAGCGGCACCACGCGCGACAGCCGTTCCCAGCGGCGGGGCAGGATCCGCGCGCCCACCACGTCGATCTGGCCCGCGATCCTGTCGCCATCGCGATAGAACACGAACAGCGCGATCAGCATGAACAGCAAGTTCAGCGCCAGATGGAAGGCCACGTTCCCCGCCGCCAGCACGCTGCGATAGATGGACGCGATGGTGCTGCCGCTGGTCAGCTGCACCAGTTCGGCGATGGCGCCGGGACGGCCCACATGGCGCGCCCATTGTTCGTCGATCCAGTCGCCGATCTGCGGCAGTTCGGTCATCCAGACGGGCGCGGGGGCGCCATAGGCATTCACGGCGAAGACCCAGGAAATCCATTGCTGCAATTCGCGGAAGGCATAAAGCAGCGCCATGGCGATCGGCACGACCAGGAACAGCACGATCACCAGGACGAACAGCGCGGCGGTGGCGGTGCGGTCGATCCCCAGGCCCCGCTGCACGCTGCGCGACAGGGGCCAGCTTGCGAAGGCGATGATCGTCGCCGCCAGCACCGGCACCAGGAAGCCGTGGAAGAAATAGGCGGCGGCGGCGATGATGAAGACCAGAAGCCAGCGCGCGGCGGATATGTCGCTGATCAGCGGAAAGGGGGTCGCCGGATCGTCCTGTTCGGGCGCGTCACGTCGTGGCATTGCGTGCTGTGGGTCGATCATGCCGTCGCGCCTGCCTTTCGGTGTTCCGCCTGTTTCCCTGACTGTTGCATTGTTGATCGCCGCGTCAACCCGTCTTGCGGGGAATTCTCCGGCCAAGGCTTGCGGACGGCGGCCCGACCGGATAGCCGCCGGGGCTTTGCAGGAAAGGCCGGTCCATGTCCCCCACCCTTGCCCCCGTCCTTGCGATCGACTTCGGAACCTCGAACACCGCCGCCGCGATCATGGAGGGCGGCACCGTCCACCGCATCCCGGTCGAGGCCGGGTCGGACACCCTGCCCACCGCCGTCTTCTTTCCCGCACGCGGCGGCGCGATGCGCATGGGAGAGGTCGCCGCCCGCGCCCTGACCGGGGCCGAGGAAGGCCGCTACATGCGCGCGCTGAAAAGCGTGCTGGGCACGCCCCTGATGCACGAATCGCGCCTGATCGCCGGCAGGCGGCGGACGCTTGCGGATGTGATCGCGGGCTTTCTGGCCGAATTGCGCCGGCGGGCCGAGGTGGCGGTCGGCCACGGCTTCACGCGCGTCCTGTCGGGCAGGCCGGTGCATTTCCATTCCGATCCCGCCCGCGATGCCCAGTCCGAGGCCGACCTGCGCGCCTGCTATCACGCGGCGGGCTTCACGGAGGTGGCCTTCATGCCGGAACCCGAGGCCGCGGCACTGGCCTGCCACGGAATGGGCGGGGCCGGGGAAACCGGGCTGATCCTGGATATCGGCGGCGGCACCTCGGACTTTTCGGTCTATCGGACCGAGGGCGGACGGGTGCGGATTCTGGCCAGCCACGGCATCCGTCTGGGCGGGACGGATTTCGACGCGGCCCTGTCGCTGACCCATGCCATGCCGCTGCTGGGCCATGGGGGGCAATTGCGGCGCGAGATGGGGCCGGGCCTCTTGCCGGTGCCGAACGCCATCTATGCCGATCTGGCGACATGGGCGCATATCCCCTTTGTCTATACCCCGGAAAACCGCAGGCTGGCCCGGCAGATGGCCCGGCTGGCGGTGGAACCGGCGCCTCTGGAGCGATTGGTCACAGTGCTGACCGACGAACTGGGCCATGACCTGGCCTTTGCGGTCGAACGCGGAAAGATCGCGGCCAATGGCGGGACGGGCGACAACATCGCCATGGGCTTCATCGAACCGCGCCTGGCCGCACCGATCAGCGGGCCGTCCTTGCGGGACGCGCTGCAGGGCCATGGCCGCGACCTGGAAGAAGCAGTTGCGGAAACCCTGTCGCGCGCGGGCGTGGCAGCGGAGGGGATCGGCAGCGTGGTGCTGGTGGGCGGGTCCAGCCTGATGGGCCTGGTGACGGATCTGGCGGCGCGGATGATGCCATCGGCGCGTCTGCACCGGTCGGACGCCTTTACCGCCGTGGTCGATGGTCTGGCTTTGGCGACAGGGGAAGAATAGCATTCCAAGGCAGCCCGCATCCGCAGGAAACAAAGGTTTTTCAGCCATTCAAAACTTGCATCTTGCCCTGTGCTAAGGGATAGCGGGCCATCCCTGCCCGACCATGCCAGCCGTGACGAAAGCAAGAGTTGACGCCATGAACAGCCATGCCGCCCCCCCGATCACCCCGGCGACGCTGACCCATCTGCAGCGGCTTGAGGCCGAAAGCATCCACATCATGCGCGAGGTGGTGGCGAATGCCGAAAACCCGGTGATGCTGTATTCGGTGGGCAAGGATTCGGCCTGCATGCTGCATCTGGCGCGCAAGGCCTTCTATCCGGCGCCCCCGCCCTTTCCGCTGCTGCATGTGGACACGACCTGGAAGTTCCGGGCGATGTATGAACTGCGCGACCGGGCGGCCAAGGCGGCAGGCATGGACCTGATCGTCCACCACAACCCCGAGGCGATGGCGCAGGGCATCAACCCCTTCGACCACGGCAGCCTCCACACCGACATGTGGAAGACCGAGGGGCTGAAGCAGGCGCTGACGCAGTACAATTTTGACGTGGCCTTCGGCGGCGCGCGGCGCGACGAGGAAAAGTCCCGCGCCAAGGAACGGATCTTTTCCTTCCGGTCCGCGAACCACCGCTGGGATCCGAAGAACCAGCGGCCCGAGTTGTGGAAGCTGTATAACACCCGCAAGGCCAGGGACGAATCGATCCGGGTCTTCCCGCTGTCGAACTGGACCGAACTCGACATCTGGCAATACATCCACCTGGAAAACATCGAGATCGTGCCGCTCTATTTCAGCGAACCGCGTCCGGTGGTGGAACGCGACGGCTTGCTCATCATGGTCGATGACGGCCGTTTCCCGCTGAAGGATGGCGAACAGCCGCAGATGCGGTCGGTCCGGTTCCGCACGCTGGGCTGCTATCCCCTGACCGGGGCGGTGGAATCCAATGCCCGCACCCTGCCCGAGGTCATCCAGGAAATGCTGCTGACCACCACATCCGAACGCCAGGGACGCGCCATCGACAAGGACCAGGCTGCGTCGATGGAGAAGAAGAAGCAAGAGGGGTATTTCTGATGACCGCCCAGGATCCCGTCTATGTCGCGGACAGCCTGATCGCCCAGGACATCGACGCCTATCTGCTGAAGCACCAGCACAAGACCATGCTGCGCTTCATCACCTGCGGGTCGGTCGATGACGGCAAGTCCACCCTGATCGGCCGCCTGCTGTATGACAGCAAGATGATCTTCGAGGATCAGCTGGCCTCGCTGGAGGCCGACAGCAAGGTCTCGGGGACGCAGGGGGGCGAGATCGACTTTGCCCTGCTAGTCGATGGCCTGGCGGCCGAACGCGAACAGGGCATCACCATCGACGTGGCCTATCGCTTTTTCGCCACCGACAAGCGCAAGTTCATCGTGGCCGACACGCCGGGGCATGAACAGTACACGCGCAACATGGTCACGGGCGCGTCCACCGCCGACCTGGCGGTGATCCTGATCGACGCGCGCCAGGGCGTGCTGACGCAGACGCGGCGCCACAGCTATCTGGTGAACCTGCTGGGGATCCGCAACGTCGTTCTGGCGGTCAACAAGATGGACCTGGTCGATTATTCGGCAGAACGGTTCTACGAGATCGTCAGCGACTATTCGCATTTCGCCAAGCAGATCGGGATGGACAGCTTCCTGCCGATCCCGATTTCCGGGCTGAAGGGCGACAACATCGTCACGAAAAGCCCCGAGATGCCCTGGTACCAGGGTCCGGCCCTGCTTGGCCACTTGGAGGAAGCGCCGGTCAACGATGCACGGATGCAGGACCGCCCCTTCCGCATGGCGGTGCAATGGGTGAACCGCCCGCATCTGGATTTCCGCGGCTTCGCGGGCCAGATCAGCGCGGGCAGCGTGCGTCCGGGCGATGCGATCCGCGTCCTGCCCTCGGGCAAGACCACGACCGTCAAGGCGATCCCGACCTTCGACGGCGACCTGGACCAGGCCGTCGCGGGCCAGTCCGTGACCCTGACCTTCGCGGATGAGATCGACTGTTCGCGCGGCGACGTGATCGTGCAGGCCGACGCCCCTTGCGAGACAGCCGACCAGTTCGAGGCGACGCTGGTCTGGATGTCCGAGGCCGAGATGCTGCCGGGCCGCCCCTATCTGCTCAAGATCGGCACCCAGACCGTCAGCGCCACCATCACCGAGCCGAAATACGAGGTGAACGTCAACACGCTGGAGCATCTGGCCTCCAAGACGCTGGGCCTGAACGCCATCGGCGTGGTCAACATCTCGACCGACCGGCCCATCCCGTTCGAGGCTTACGGCGACAACCCCGACCTGGGCGGCTTCATCCTGATCGACCGGATGACGAACGCCACCATCGCCGCCGGGATGCTGCATTTCGCGCTGCGCCGGTCGCAGAACATCCACTGGCAGGCGACAGACGTGAACCGCGAGGCGCACGCCGCGCAGAAGAACCAGCGGGCCCGCGTGGTCTGGTTCACCGGGCTGTCGGGGTCGGGCAAGTCCACCATCGCCAATATCGTCGAACGCAAGCTGCACGCGATGGGCAAGCACACCTTCCTGCTGGACGGCGACAACGTGCGCCACGGGCTGAACCGCGACCTGGGCTTCACCGATGCCGACCGCGTGGAAAACGTCCGCCGCGTGGGCGAGGTCGCCAGGCTGATGGCGGATGCGGGTCTGATCGTGCTGACGGCCTTCATCTCTCCCTTCCGGTCGGAACGGCGGATGGTGCGCGACATGATGCCCGCAGGCGAGTTCATCGAGGTCTATGTGGACACGCCGCTGGAGGTGGCCGAGGCGCGCGACGTGAAGGGCCTTTATAAAAAGGCGCGGTCGGGCCAGTTGAAGAACTTCACCGGCATCGACAGCCCCTATGAGGCGCCCGAACAGGCCGAACTGGTGGTCAACACCGTCACCCTCTCGGCCGAGGATGCGGCCGACCGCGTGATCGAGGCGATCCTGTCGCAAGGGTGAACCACGGCCCTGCGTCCAGACCGGCATCCGGCAGGCAACCCGACGGATGCTGTCTTTCGTCGCAGGAACCGGATGGGCCGTGCAAACCAGCGACCGCCTTTGCAGGCCGTTTCTAGAGCTGCCGAAGGGCCTCGGCCACCGTCTCGTCCAGGGGCCGCCTCGTGTCCAGCCGGATGGCCCCCTCGTCCGGGCCCGGTTCCTCCAGCGTTTCCAGTTGCGATTGCAGCAGCGAGGGCGGCATGAAATGGTCGCGCGCCTTCATCCGCGCCAGGATCACTTCGGCGGGAGCATGGGGATAGACCAGCACCAGCGGCCCGATCCGGTCGCGCAGCAGGTCGCGATAGCTGCGCTTGAGGGCCGAGCAGGCAAAGACCGTCCGCCGCGTCCGCGCCGATTGGCGCACCGCATCCGCCAGGGCCAGCAGCCAGGGGCGCCGCATCGCATCGTCCAGCGGCTGGCCCGCCGCCATGGCGGCGCGGTTTTCCGGCGGGTGATAATCGTCGCCCTCGATGAAGGCGGCGTCCAGATGGCGGGCCATCGCCCCGGCGATGCTGGACTTGCCGACCCCGCTGGGGCCCATGACCAGGATGGGGCGCTGCATCGCCTCAGGACGCATCTTGCCAGTCCATGCGCTCGATCCCGCCGCAGGCGAAGCGCGCCAGATGGCGGTCGATGATACCCTGCAGGCGTCGAACCGCCACCGCGCCGGTGCGGGCAACCCTGCAGTCCAGACTGGCGCCCGAGGCAACCAGCCGCGCGGCACCGGGGGTGACGGCGCCTTCGTTCCCCTTGATCGTGGCGGGGATACGGTGGTCGAAATGCTCGCAAGGCCAGGTCATGGAGCGATGGGCAGGGCCGGCGCCTGGAGTTTCGCTGGTCATCGGATGTCCTTGCGCTGCCGGATACGGGCCCGATGAAGGCGTCCAAGAGACAGGGTTGTCAATCACCAGCCTGACAGGCGGCTGTTGACGTTTCGTCAACCCGCGGATCTTCTGGAACCAGCCTTGGACGCGCCACGTTAATGACACGTAGTAAAATTGCCTGACAGCAATAACTTAACGAGTTCGCCCGCCAATTTTTGGCGGGCATTTTCGCATGTCAGCCCCCCTTGTCAGAATGCGAAGATGTCATCGGCGATACCCGCAACCGTAAGGCTGGAGCCCGCAACAAACAGCCGGTCGCCCTCGCCCAGGTCAATGACCACGCCGGCCGAGGTCCTTGTCATATGATCGCGCATGAAGGCGGTGGGACCGCCCTCCAGCAGATCGGCATCGATCAGCAGGCGGTCGATCCCATGCTGATAGGACTGGATCGTGTCCGACCCGCCGCCGGCCTCGAAGACAAAGCTGTCGATCCCGGCACCGCCGCTCAACAGGTCGTTCCCCTGCCCGCCGTTCAGGGTATCGTTGCCATCGCCGCCCGACAGCGTGTCTGCACCCGCCTCGCCCATCAGCCAGTCGGCTCCGGCATGGCCGGACAGGGTATCGTTCCCCGATCCGCCAAGCATCCGGTCCGACCCGTTGCCGCCGGAAAGCGAATCGTTCCCCGCGTTGCCCCACAGCTTGTCGTTGCCATCGCTGCCCGTCAGGCGGTCGTTCCCGTTGCCGCCCTGCAGGCTGTCATGCCCCGTCCCGCCATCCAGCTGGTCGGCGCCGTCGCCGCCGATCAGCCGGTCGTTTCCCGAACTGCCGCGCAGGGTATCATTGCCCGCGCCGCCGGACACCCAGTCGTCGCCGCCCCCGGCCTGCACAAGGTCGCTGCGCGAGGTCAGCCGGTATTCGTCATTGCGCGACGTTCCGGCCGTCGCCGCCTTGAATACCTGCCCATCGAATGTTTCCCGCCAATCGTCATAGGTCGGCAGGACGGCGCTGTTCTTCAAAGGCGCGACACGCGTGAAGCCGCCCGTGTCGATCCGCACCTGGCCATCCGTGTCGGCAAAGTTCTGCACCGCCATCAGCACCTTGTAGTCGCGCGCCCCGACCTTCAGGTATCCAACCTGCAACCCGATCCCCAGATAAGCCGCATCGCCCATGATGTTGGCGTGATGGCCGGGACTGTTCATCAGGTTCTGGTGCAGTTGCCGGATCTCGTCCCTCAGATCGCTTTCCCCCTGGATGCTGACATAGGCGATGTTTTCGGCGGTCATCCACGACCCGGACAGATCGAAGCCCGCGCCCTCGATCCGCTGGCGGGCCGTGGATCCGCCTTGCCCGGCATGGGAAAACACATCCGCGTCCAGCATCCAGCGGCTATGGGCATCGGCCGAATCGTTCAGGCGCTTTTCCAGGGACAGGGATGCCAGCCCTTCGGCGCGGCGGTCCTGGTTGATCAGGCTGGCGAAATAGCGTTCGTTTGCATTGGCATGGGACATGAGCGGCCTTCGCGGAATCGGGCAGGATCATGCAACCCTAACGCGAAAATTCCCAAAAGGATGCCGCCAAATAATGAGAATGCAAGATATTGCCGATGCCTGCCTTTTGCGGGCCTGACCGACAGGGCAGGGGCATCCGCTGCCCCTGCCCCGCCCATGGTCAGTAATCCCGTTCGAAATAGATCCCCAGCGTGCTGTCGCCATCGCTGCCGACCGAGCCCCGCGCGGTCAGCGAATCCGTCACGTCAAGGTTCAGGTTGATCGAGCTTTTGCCGTCCGCCCCGACCGAGACATCGGTGTACAGGTTCTCGGACAGGTACTTGCCCGCGCGGACCTGGACATTGCCGTCGTCGTCGGTGGCCAGGTCCAGGTCGTCCAGGCCAACCTGGTTGCGCAGGTTGCCGATGATCCCCTCGCCCCCGCGCCCGGCGAGCGTTGCGATGGCATTGGCAAGCTGGGCGGCCTGCAGCGGGCTGATGTTTTCAAGCCCGCGGGAGAACAGCAGGTGGGACAGCACCTCCTCCTCGGGCAGTTCGGGCGAGGATTCGAAGGTGATGTCGGGGTCGCGCACCTCTCCGTCGATGATGATGCGGGTGGTGATGCCGTCCTGTTCGGTTTCGGCCACAAGGCGGATCACCGGGATCAGGCTGCCTTGCAGTTCCACCAGACCCTCGGTCAGGTCGAAGCGTTTGCCCAGCAGGTCCACCCGGCCCCGGATCAGTTCCAGATGGCCGATGGGAATGGCGTTGCGCGTGGTGCCCTGCACCTGCAGCGATCCGCCCAGTTCCGCGTCCACCCCGCGCCCGCGCACGAAGACCTGGTTCGGGGCGTTGATGAGCAGATCCAGCCGCGGCGGCGCGGCGGGCGGGGTCGAGGGCGGACCCGCCAATCCTGCCTCGCGGGACGCAACGCTGGGATAGGGTTCCAGCCCGGCCTTGGCGCGGGTGGACCGGACCGGGCGCGTGTCGCCCACATGGTTGATGTCGGGGATCGCCTTGGCGCCCCCCATCCCGGTCGAGGGGATGCGGATCTCGGTCTCGCCCAGGTCAATGGTCCCAGAGATCAGCGGGCCATCGGCATTGCGGCCCGACATGCGCAACCGGCCGTTGATCTCGGTCTGGTACAGGTTCGGGTCGCGCGCGATCACCCGGTCCAGCACGATTGCCAGATCCAGCGTGCCGCCTTGCAGATCGACCGGCCCGCTGACCTGCACCCGCCCGCCGCTGGCAACGGCGGCCTCGGCATTCACGCCGATGCGCCCGCCCGCCAGATCGGCGGTGACGTTCACCCCCTCCAGCCGGATGCCGACGCCGGGGTCCGAGATATGGCCGTCCGTCAGCCGCACCTGGCCGCTGACGGCCTGCAATGACGGCGCGCCGTCGATGGCCAGGTCGAAGGACAGCGGGCCCTCGATGCTGCGGGTGCGGATGAAGGTATTGGCGATGGAGGCGTCGCTGGTGCCGTTGATGCGCAGATCCACGGTCTGGAAGCTGCGCGCAGCACTTCCCGCCACCTGCATCCGGGTATTGCCCGGCGCGGTGGCGTTCAGGTCCAGCACGAAATTCGCGCCCTCCTCGCGGATGCTGCCGCGCGCCTCGACCGGGCCGGGGAACTCGGGCTGCAGCAGGCCCAGATCGGTCAGGCGGGCTTCGACGGTCATGCCGCTGGCGGTGTCGCCATTGGCCTGGATGCGCAGTTGCGGGTTCTGGACGTTCAGCCGCTGGAAGGACAGGCCCGCCTGGCCCTGCGTGGCCGCGACATCGAAGCTGGTCTGGCCCGCCAGCAGCGGGTCGACGCGCGGCTGGCCCAAGGAAAGGCCGTTGGCCGTGCCCGTGGCGCTGATCCGGCGGGTGGTCCCCTGCTGGACCAGTTGCGCATCGCCGCGCAGGGCGCCGCTGATGCCGTTGCCCAGGAAGCGCAGATCCTGCGCCTCGACCCGCGCCTTCACATCCGTCTGGTCGCCGCCGATGGTGCCCGTGGCGGTCACGCCCAGCCGGGGGTTGTCGATCCGCGCCTGTTCGATGGTGAAGACCCCGTCCCGTTCGGTTCCGGTGACGGCCAGCCGGGTTTCCCCCGCAAGCGCGCCGTCCACCTGCGCCTGGCCGAAGGACAGGTCGCGCCCGGTGCCGTTGACTTCCAGCCGCCGGATGCCGTCGCCCGCCTCGGCAAAGCTGCTGGTCAGATCCAGCGCGCCGCGCCAGCCGGGGCCGAAGGGCGCCAGCGACCGGACCGTCGCATCGGCGGAAATGTCCGTGACGCCGGGGCCATAGACCCCCTGCGCCTTGGCATTGATCTGGTCGTTGACCAGTTCCACATCGCGCAGGGTGACGGTGCCGTCCTTTTCCTCGGCCTGGACGCGCAGGCGGGTGGTGCCGGTCAGGGCGGCGTCTGCGTTCTGGACGCCGAAGGACAGGTTCCGGCCCGATCCGGTCAGGTCGATGAAGCGCGTGCCCTCCCGTTCGGACAGCCGCGCCATGGCGTCGAAGCCGCCGGTCCAGCCCTGGCGAATGGCCGCCAAGTCGGGGACCGACAGATCGACGCTGGCGTCAAGCGCGCCTTCGGCAAAGCTGCCGCGCCCTTCGGCCCGCAGTTGCGGGTTGGCAAGGCGGAACACCTCGACCTCGAAGCCTTGGGGCTTTTCGGCGGCCAGGACGGTCAGCGTCGTTGTGCCGGTCAAGGCATTGTCCAAGGCCTCGATGCCGATGCGCAGATCGGCGGCCTCGCCGCTGACGGTCAGTTGCCGCGCGCCGCTGGCGCCCGAGAGCTTCGCATCCGCCTGGAGCGCGCCCGAGAAATCCGGGTCGGCGTCCTGCAGGGACGGCATGGAGATGGTCGCGGTCACGTCGCTGGACAGGCTGTTCACATAGCCCTGCGCCTGCGCGGTCAGACGCTGCGCGTTGACGGCCAGCCGCCCGATCTCGATTCCGGTCGCGTCGCGGCGGGCGTCCAGGGTGATGGTGGATTGCCCTTCCAGCAGCCGGTCCAGTTGCGGCTGGTCCACGGCGATGTCGCTGCCGGTGACGGTGGCATCCACGTCGAAGCCGCGCGTCAGGAAACTGTAATAGCCGGTGACACTGGCATCCGCCCGGCCCTTCACGTCCCGCCCCGCCAGGGTCGAAAGGCGCGCCAGATCCTCGTAGCGCGCATCAAGATCGGCCGAGGCCACGAAGCCGCTGCCAAGACCCGACAGCAGCAGGAAGCCGTCCAGGCCATAATCGCTGCCGTTGACCGACAGGTCGGTGAATTCGACCGCGTTGCCGGGGGTGAAGTCGAAGCGGGTGCTGCCGGTGATTTCCGGCCCGATGGCTTGGGCCAGGCCCGCATCGGTAAAGACCATCTGCCGCGATCCGAAGCGGATGCCACCGTTCACCGATTGCAGGCTGCCGCCGTCCAGAACCACAGCGCCCGACCCGTCCAGCCGCAGATCCCCCAGACGCAGATCGCCCAGATCCAGGGCGCCGACACGGCCGTTCAGGGTCCAGCCCTGGCCCTGGGCCGCGTCATACTGCAACTCCAGCCGTCCAGATTCGACGGTCGCATCTTCGCCCGCGAAGGGCAGGGGAACCGGCACCTGCGCCGCGCCCGCATCCGATCCAAGGGTAATCAGCAGGTTGGCGTTCTGCGGCGCGCCCTGGGCGTTCACGGCCAGGTTGCCGTCCAGCGTCAGCGCCTCGGTCGCGAGGTTCAGGGTGGGGACCGCCAGCCGCCCGTCGTCGCCGCGCCAGCCTTCGGCCAGAAGCTGCACCTGATTGCCGAAGAAGCTGCGGTTTTCCGGCGCCAGAAGCGAGGCCACGTCGCCGCCCAGTTGCAGGCGGAAATTGGTGCCGGGATTGCCCTGCTGGTCGGGACCGCCCGCTGCGGAAACCCGGCCGGTCACGCGCGGCAGCCCGTCGGTCGCCAGCTTGATATCGACGCCGAAATCCTTGATCTGGCCTTCGCCGCTGATTTCCGCCACGACCGAAGGCTTGTCGTAAAGGTCGATCAGGTTGACCAGCAACCCGTCCTCGGCCTCGTCCAAGGTCAGGTTCATGCGCAGGATCTGCGTGGCGTTGGAAAAGCCGGTATCCAGGTTGAAGCTGCCGCGCGGGCCGTCCAGCCGCTGGATCGCCAGCTTGGCCTGCCCCTCGCCGCCTTCCAGGCTCATGCCGCCCTGCATGGAAATGGCGGCGGCAAGGCCGATCACGGGCTCGCCCAGTTCCACCCGGTCGGCCTTGATCTGGTTGATGTTGAGCGCGACGGGCAGGTCGGGCAGGGCGAATTCGAACTCACGCGCCTCGGCGGTGGGAGCCTTGGCTTCGCTGACGGGCAGGCGCGGCAGCAGGATCTCGCGGGCCGACATTTCCGCGATCTCGATCCGGCCGCGCAGCAGGGCGGACCGCGTCCACTGGATCGCGCCGTCGTTCAGCGTCAGCCAGACGCCGTCCCCGTCCGCGATGGTGATGCGGCGGAAGGTCGCGCGGGACGACAGCGCGCCCTCGAAACCCTCGATCACGACCTCGCGGCCCGCGCTCGACAGGTTGCGTTCCAGAAGCCGGGTCAGAAAGCCCCGGTCGTCGCTTTCCTGCCGGGAAATCTCGGCGGCGGTCTGCGCCATCACCGACAGCGGAAACAGGACCGCGAAAAGGATCAGCCAGAGTTTGCGCATCAGCCCCGTCTTCATCAGCCCGGTCTTCATCAGAACGCCTGCCCCAGTCCCAGATACAGTTGCACGCCCTCGCCGGTGTTTCCCCCGGTCGGTCCGGCCACGTCGAAACGCAGCGGCCCGATGGGCGTGTTGTACCGAACGCCGATCCCCGCCCCCGAGTGCCATTCGCTGCCGCCGTTCCAGCCGTCTTCCGCCCAGACCTCGCCGTAATCGGCGAAGGCCACGACGCCGATCTTTTCGCGCACCTGCCAGCGGACCTCGGCCGACAGGTTCGCCACGCTCATGCCGCCGGTCTTGATCGGGCCGTTCGGACCTCGGATCTCCTCGACCCCCAGCGACTGATAGGGCTGGCCCCGCACGGTGCCGCCCCCGCCCGAGAAGAACAGGTAGTTGCGCGGGGTGTTCTGGATTTCGCTGCCCAGGACGCTGCCGATGCGGGCGCGGCCCGCCAGGGTGAAGCGGTCCTCGGGTCCAAGCGAATAGAAGGCGCGGCCTTCCCCCAGCACGCGCACGCCGGTGTCGGTGCCGTCGAAGCCCTTGAAGGGCGTGGCGTCGCCCTGCAGGTAATAGCCGCGCTTGGCGTTGTTTTCTGTGTCCCGCGCGTCCCACATCACGGATGTCGGAAAGGCCAGCACCTTGAAATCCGTCTCGCCCAGGTCGTCATAAACGCGCGAGAACTGGTACTGCACGCTTGTGTCGAAGGTGAAGCGGTCGCTGAAGACGTGGTTGAAGCCCAGGCCGATCAGGCCGGTATCCTCGTCGTAATCCTCCTCGCGCATCCGGGTCAGGCTGGTCAGGACATAGGCGGTGGTATCGGGCGTGACCGTGGCGGGGCGGTCGATGCGCAGCGTGACGCGTTCGTCCCGGCCGCTGGTGTCGGACCCGATGTCCTTGACCTCGCCCTCGATCCGCAGGCGCTCGCCGCCGCCCAGAAGGTTGCGGTGCATCCAGTAGGCCGACACCATGGCCCCGTCGGTGCTTGATATCTCGAACCCCGCGCCGATGCGGCGGGGCTTCTGTTCGACCACGGTCAGGTTGATGTCCATGCTGCCATCGGGGTTGAGCGTCTCGGCCTCCTCCAGCGTGATGGCGGAAAAGACGCCCGACCGGCGCAGGCGCTTCCTGACATCCTCGATCTCCTTGGGGTCGAACCGCTCGCCTTCGGGCAGGCCCGCGATCTTGTGCAGCCGGCGCGGGTTCATGCGGTCGTATCCGCGCATGTTCAGGCGGCCGAAGCGGACGGCGGGGCCGGGGGCAAGACCGACCCGGCTGTCCACCACGTTGTTGTTGTGATCGGCGGTGATTTCCTGGCCCGCCACGTCGGCCTTGGCATGGCCCACATTGCGCCAGCCCTCGACCCCCGCGCGGGCGGCGCTGCGGATGGTGCCGGTGCCCGCGATGCCGCCCTGGCGGTATTCGGCGGGCAGTTCGGTCCGGGGGGCCAGCGGCGCGATGGCCGCGCGGGAAAAGCGGAAGCGCGGGCCGGTCTGGACGGCGACCACCACCTGGCGGACGGTGGCGGGGGCATCCAGGGGCGCGATCTCGGCCGCCTCGATCCCATCCAGCGTGATGTTGATGATCGCGGAATAATAGCCCTGGTCGTAAAGATTGCCCAGGATGCGGGCGTAATCGGCCCGTGCCGCCGCCAGCACGTCCTGGCCGGTGGTGCGGCCTTCCGACAAGGCGCCCGAGATCAGCGAGGCGTTGCGCAGCGTCTGGTCCAGATCATCCGCGCCTTGCACCTGGAAGCGCAGCGATACCGGGCCTTCGCTCTCATCCCGGCCGCCGAACAGCCCCGAGAAGGGGTTGGATGACTGCGCCCAGACCGCGCCCCCCAAGCCCGCCGTGGCGACGGCCACCAGCACCGCCCGCAGATATGCCCGCATTGTTCCTGCCCGTGTATGTGTGTTCTTGCTTTGGGGCCATTTGAACAGGATCGACCCGGCGGATCCAGCGATTCATGGGCAAAAAAACGGCCAGCGTTCAGCTTTCCGTGAGCTGTTGCCCTCAGGACAGCGCGGCAAGGCAGCCATGCAGCGCCGCCATGTCGTCGCGGATCAGGAAGACCGGCGTATTTTCAGGAATGTGGCGCATATAGGGCTCGGCCAGGAAGGACGCCTCGAAGCGGTCCATGCGGTCGGCGATGCTGCGGCCCACGCTGCCCGCCAGGAACAGCCCGTCCAGGGGCATGAAGCGCAGCGCCAGTTCGCGGCACAGAAGCCCCACCAGATCGGTGAACAGGTCATAGGTGGCGTTGGCCGCCGGATCGCCCGCGTCGGCTGCGGCGTCGATCTGTTCGCTGCGCACCGGATCGGTGCCGGTCAGGGCCGCGTGCAGCCGCGACAGCCCCCGGCCGGCAAAGGCTTCCTCGGTCGAGATGAAGCCCTTGACGGCCTCGGGGCCCACCGCGTCCAGCAGGCGCAGATAGATGTTGGCGGGCAGGCTGGTATGGCCTTCCTCGGCCTCCAGGGCGGCAATGGCGCCGCCGGGCAGACTGCGCACGGCGCAGACGTTGAAGCCGGTGCCCAGGTTCACGACAAGGCCCTGGCCGTTGCGCGCCCGGCTGGCGGGCGCAACTCGCAGGGTGGCAAGGCCATCGCCGGACAGGACGGGGGTGGCATAGCCCATCGCGGTCAGATCGTTGATGAGGCGAACGTGATCGGCATCGGTCAGCCGCGCCAGCCGGTCCTCGTCGAAGTCCCAGTCGCGGTTGGTCAGGCTTGCCCGCCCGCCGCTGACCGGGCCCGCCACGGCCACGCAGACGGCGCTGATGCGCGGCTGGTCCTGTTCCTGCAGGAACTGGCGGACGACATCGTCGAAGCTGGCATAATCGTCGCCCCGGAAGCGCGTCACGGTCTGCCTGTCGATGATGCCGTTGCGCGCGATCGCCAGCCGGGCATTCGTGCCCCCCACATCGCCCAGAAGTATCGCCATTCTTATCCGCCTCTCCTGCCGCCTTGGCCCTTCAACTCGCGACAGAATTGCCCGGTTTCCATGGGCGGCGCAACGCCGCGTCATGGGCCCTGTCGGAACCCGATCCGGTGTCCACACGTTTTTCCCCCAGCAAACACTGGATGAAAGGCCGAAACCATGACCCGCATCGCCAACCGCATCGCCAGCCTGGGAATGGCCGGCAGCGTCGTGGCTCTGATGGCCATGCCTGCCGTTTCAGCGACGCGCCCAGACCAGCCCGTGCAAGCCTGGTCCGCCATGGCCGGCGTCGAAACCGCCACGCTGCTGGAACAGACCCAGGATCTGCCCACGTCCAACATGGCGGTGGGCGACCAGCCCTATTGCGCCGATGATGCCGAGATTCACCAGACCCTGAAGCACGACTTCAACGAAGCCCCCGTCCCCGGCGACGGCCATGCCGCGACCGAGCTTTGGGCATCCCAGCAGATGGGCACCTGGACGCTGGTCGCACCCCGCAAGGACGACACAAGCTGCATCATCGCCTCCGGCATCGGCTATGACACCGCGCGCGATGTGGATGTGTATTACCAGACGGCGGGGCTGCGGTAGGGGCAAGATAGAAGCGGTATAGTCCGCTTCCGTGAAGGGGCGGGAGAAGGAAACGCACTGCGTTTCCCCGCCCGCGTGATCCGGCTCCATCAGAGACATTGCCACCTAAGCCCACGATAGGCCAGCGCCCGACGCCGGTGGGCGTGAAGCGCAGGGCGAAGGCGGTGGCCTTTGCCAGTCTCTGTGGTTCAACCCACCCGCCGCAGGAACGCCCGTGTCCTGTCATCCTGCGCATCGCCGAAGATCTGCGCGGGAGGGCCCTGTTCCACGATCCGCCCGCCTTCCATGAAGACGATCCGGTCGGCGATCTCGCGCGCGAATTGCATCTCATGCGTGACGATCAGCATGGTCTGGCGGCCATCGGCGATGCTGCGGATCAGATCCAGAACCTCGCCCACCCATTCGGGATCAAGGGCGCTCGTCGGCTCGTCGAACAGCAGCAGGTCGGCATCCAGCGCCATGGCGCGGCCGATTCCCACGCGCTGCTGCTGGCCGCCGGACAGGGCTGCGGGATAGCTGTCGCCGCGGTCTGCCAGCCCGATCTGGGCCAGGATTTCATCGGCGCGCCCCATGGCCTTGGGCTTGGACCAGCCGCGCACGGTGGTCAGGCCTTCCATGATGTTCTGCCGCGCGGTCTTGTTGGCGAACAGCGCATAGTTCTGGAACACGAACCCCGTCCGCCGCCGCAGCGCCAGGATCTGCGCCCGCGTCGCGCGGGCCGCATCGACCGACAGGTCGCCCACCGTGATGCGCCCGGCATCGGGGCGGTCCAGCCAGTTGAGGCAGCGCAGCAGCGTCGATTTGCCGGTGCCCGAGGGACCGATGATCGCCACCCGCTCACCCGGTTTCAGGCACAGGTCGATGCCGTTCAGGACCGTCGTGGTCCCGAACCTCTTGACCAGCCCGGCGATGTCGATTTCGCATTTCATCGTGCGGCTCATCGTGCGGTGGCCTTTCCAAGACGGCGTTCCATCCAGCGCTGGCCCACGGACAGAACCTCGACCATGATCCAGTAGATCACCGCGACGACCAGGAAGGCCTCCAGATACAGGAAGCTGCCCGCCGCCTCCTTCTGAGCCGCCCCCATCATCTCGGTCACGCCCAAGGTGAAGGCCAGCGAAGTGCTTTTGATCAGGTCGATGAAATAGTTCATCAGCGTGGGCGCCGCCACGCGGGAGGCCTGCGGCAGCACGATGCGGCGCAGAAGCTGGCCCTGCGTCATGCCGATGCTTTGCGCCGCCTCCCACTGGCTGCGGTCCACCCCCAGGATCGCGCCCCGGATGCTTTCCGCCATATAGGCGGAAAAATGCAGCGTCAGGCCGATCACCGCCGCCGTGATCCCGTCGATGCTGGTCATCGCCGGGAACAGTTGCGGCAGGCCGTAGTAGAACAGGAACAGCTGCACCAAGAGCGGCGTGCCCCGGAAGAAGCTGATGAACACCGCCACCACGCTGTCAGCGACCGGCACATGCAGCACGCGCACGATGGCCAGGACCGCCGAAAGGCACAGCGCCGCCGCCATCGCGACCAGCGCCATGCCCAGTGTCAGGGGAACATAGCCGAGGATGACCGGCACCAGATCCCCCATATAGGCGGTATCCAGCCCCCTCATTCGGCGGCGGCCAGGGGCTTCGTCACATCCGCATCAAGCCATTTCTGCGAGATTTCGGCCAGCTTGCCGTTTTCCTTCAACTGCGTGATGGCGGCATCCACCTTGTCGCGCATCGCCTGGCCTGCCTCGTCCTTGCGGAAGGGCAGGGCGTTTTGAATCTCGCTGAAGGGCTGGCCCGCCAGGGCCAGGGGCAGGGGGCTTTCCTTGATGACCTGGGCGGATGACACGCGGTCCATCACGAAGGCATCGACCCGGCCCAAGGCGGTGTCCTGCTCGATGTTCGATTCATAGGTGCGGATGTCGATTTCCGACGCATAGGGCAGGGCGCGCAGCAGTTCCTCGTAGTTCGATCCCAGGTTCACGGCGACCGACTTGCCCTTCAGGCTTTCGGGGCCGGTGATCGTGCCCTCGTTGCCCTTCTTCACCACCACCTGCGCCCCGTCATAGACGTAGGGCTGGGTAAAGGCGAACTTCGCCTCTCGCTCGGGCGTGATGGTGATCTGGTTGGCGACCGTGTCGATGCGGCCCGATTCCAGCGCGCCGATCAGGCCGGAAAAGGACATGGTGACGAATTCGATGTCGTCGCCGGTGATCTCGCCCACGGCGTTCATCAGGTCCACCTCGAAGCCCTGCAATTCATTGGCGCGGGTGAAGGTGAAGGGGAAGTATCCGCCCGACATGCCGACGCGGATCGTGTCCGCGGCGGCGGGCAGGGCGGTCGTCAGGGCCAGGATGGCGGACAGGATGGTGCTGCGCATGGCGAAAACTCCTTGATCTTCATTACCTTCAGATGCGCCGGGCGGGCGGGCCGCGCAAGCGGCCTGGCGGGGAAAAGAACCGGCCTTGCGGTGGCGGCGGGCAAACGGGACAACAGGTGCCGGGAAACGGGCAAGGGCGGAACAATGTTCCCCGGCCCGCCCGTCGCGGACCCGGATCACGCGATTGCTCCCTTGGCGAGCGCGGGGCACTGTGCCACAAATCCCGCAAGCAACGAATTTCCGAAAGGTTCCTGGCATGTTCCGTTCCGCTGCCACCTCGGTCCTGGCGCTGACCCTTGGCGCCGCCCCCGTCCTGGCCGATGTCACCCCGGCCGAGGTCTGGGAAAACCTGCAAAAGACCTATGCCGGCTATGGCTATCAGGTCACGGGCAAGGCCGAGGATGCGGGCGGCACGCTGACCGTCACCGATGCCGTCTTCACCGCAACCGCCGAAAATGGCGGCACGACGATCACCATTCCCCGGCTGACCTTCCAGGAAACCGGCGATGCCAAGGTCCGCATAGTCATCGACAGCGACGTGGCCCTGGAAAGCCGCTTCACCGTCCCCGCGCCGTCTGACGCGGACGAGGACGCCCCCGCCGAGGGGACCGAGCCCTCCACCCAGCCTGATCCCGCCCAGCCCGAAACGGTCGAGGCGACCATGACCGGCACCCTCAAGGCGCCGGGCAACGAAACGCTTGTTTCCGGCACGCCGGAGGACATGCTTTACGAATACAGCTATCCGTCGCTGGCCTTCGACATCGCCATGCCGGCCGATCCGGCCCAGGGCACGACCCTGCCCCTGTCCGGCACGCTGAGCGATGTCACCGGCACCCAGCGCAGCGTCACGGGCGATGGAACCCGGACGACCTTCGACGTGAAGGCGTCCGAGGCGACGATGCAGGTCGCGGGCACCATGCCGGAAGGCAATGATGGCCCCGGCAGCGTGAACATCCAGGCCAGGATGACCGGGCTGTCCAGCACGGGTTCGGTCAAGACCCCGGCCGAGGCGGTGGATCCTGGCGCGGACATGGCCAAGGCCCTGGCGGCGGGCTTCGACCTGCAGACCACCCTTGCCTTCGAGGCGATGAATGTCAGCTTCGATGTCGCGGGCAAGGACGAGAACGGGCAGGACCAGACCGGCAAGGGCACCGTGCAGAACGGCGCGACGGACGTGGCGATCCAGATGTCGGCCCAGGGCATCGGCTACAAGGGGAATGTCGCGGACACCAGGGTCGAGGTGACGGTCAGCAGCCTGCCCTTCCCGGTCAGCTATGGCGCGGACCGCACGGGCTTCGACCTGCTGATCCCGGTCAGCAAGGCGGATGCGGCGCAGCCCTTCAGGTTCGCCTATGCCCTGGAAGGGCTGACCTTCGCCGATGGCATCTGGGATCTGTTCGACCCGAACAAGCAACTGTCCCGCGATCCGGCCAGCCTGGCCATCGACCTGTCGGGCGATGCGATGGTGACAAGGGATCTGTTCGACCCGGCCATGGCCGAAGCCGATGCCGCCGCCCCCACCGATGCGCCCTTCACGCCCAAGACCCTGACGATCAACAAGATCGCCCTGGACGCGGTCGGCGCCAAGGCCGACATCAGCGGCGCCCTGGACTTCGGCGACAACCCGAACGAGCCCGTGGGCACGCTGAACGGCACGTTCGAAGGCGTGAACGGGCTGATGGACAAGCTGGTCGCCATGGGCCTGGTCCCGCAGGAACAGATGATGGGGATGCGGATGATGCTGGCGATGTTCGCCAAGCCGGACGCGGGCAATCCCGACCGCCTGACCTCCGAGATCGAGTTCCGCGAAGGCGGGTCGATCTTCGCGAACGGCCAGCAGGTCAAGTAAGCCAACCCCGAAAGGCACGGGCCGGGGCAGGCGTCCCGGCCTTTTCGTTTGCGGCCCGCCGCGATGCGCCGCAAAACAGGCTGACGAGTTGAAGGAGAAGCCATGTCATCCGTGGATTTGCAGGCCTTGGCCGAATCGCTGGTCGATGCGGCGCGGCGGGCGGGGGCGGACCAGGCCGACGCCCTGGCCTCTCGCGGTCAATCCACCAGCATCGACATGCGCGGCGGCGTCCTGGAACATGCCGACCGGGCCGAGGGGGTGGAGATCGGGCTGCGCGTGCTGATCGGCGGACGGCAGGCCAGCGTCTCGGCATCCGACCACAGTCCGGCGACGATTGTCGAAATGGCCGAACGGGCGGTGGCGATGGCGCGCGAGGCGCCGGTCGATGACATGCTGGGCCTGGCCGATCCCGACCAGCTTGCCCGCCAGCGCGACGCGGACGGGTTGCAGATCGCAGACGACCGGCCCGATCCCTCGCCCGATCACCTGCAGGACATGGCCCTGCGGGCCGAGGCCGCGGCGCGCGACGTGCCGGGCATTTCCCAGGTGGAATCCGCCAATGCCGGGTTCAGCCGCCGCTTCCTGTGGCTTGCTGCCTCGAACGGGTTTTCGGGGGGTTACGGGCGCACGACCCATGCGATCTCCACCGTCGCCATCACCGGCGAGGGGCTGGGGATGGAGCGCGACTATGCCGGGGAATCGCGCGTCTGGGCCGAGGATCTGCCCGCGCCCGAGGAGATCGGCCGCCTTGCCGCCGAACGGACGCTGGCCCGCGCCGGGTCGCGGAAGCCGCCCACGGGGGCCTTTCCGATCCTCTATGACCGGCGCGTCGCATCATCCCTGATCGGGCATCTGCTCTCGGCGGTCAACGGCGCTGCCGTCGCGCGCGGCGCAAGCTGGCTGCGCAAGGATCTGGGCCAGCCAGTCCTGCCCGAAGGGTTCGACCTGACCGAGGATCCGCTGCGCCCGCGATACCCATCGTCCCGCCCCTTCGATGCCGAGGGGCTGCCGACAAGGGCGCGCAAGATCGTCGAGAACGGCGTGCTGCAAGGCTGGACGCTGGATCTGGCGACCGCGCGCAAGCTGGGGATGGACAGCACCGCATCCGCCGCCCGCGGCATGTCCTCGGCCCCCTCGCCCACGAACAGCAACGTGATCCTGACGCCGGGCTCCGCCACGCAGGACGACCTGATCGCGCGGATGGGAACGGGGCTGGTGGTCACGTCCATGCTGGGCGCATCCATCAACGGCACGACCGGGGATTATTCGCGCGGCGCGGCGGGCTTCTGGGTCGAAGGCGGCAGGATCAGCTATCCCGTCAACGAATGCACCATCGCGGGCAACCTGCGCGACATGCTGATGACGCTGGAGGCCGCGAACGACGCCCTGCCCTGGCGCGGGGCCGAGGTGCCCAGCCTTCTGGTCCGGGGGATGACCGTTGCCGGGGCCTGAGGAGGATCTGGCCCTGCTGGTCCGCGCGGCCCAGGCCGCCGGGCCGATCGCCCTGTCCTTCTGGCGCGCCCAGCCCAAGGCCTGGGACAAGCCCGACGACGCAGGCCCCGTGACCGAGGCCGATCTGGCCGTCAACGACGCGCTGCAGACGATGCTGACGGGCGCGCGTCCCGATTACGGCTGGCTGTCCGAGGAAAGCGAGGCCGATGCATCCCGCCTGGACGCGCGGCGCTGCTTCATCATCGACCCCATCGACGGCACCCGCGCCTTCATCGCGGGCCAGCAGGGATTTGCCCATTCGCTGGCCGTGGCGGAAGGCGACCGGATCATCGCCGCCGTGGTGCATCTGCCCGCGATGGACCTGACCTTCACCGCCTTCGCCGGTGGCCCCGCGCTGCTGAACGGCCAGCCGATCCGGCCCAGCGACCACGGCCTGGCGGGCGCGCGCGTGCTGACCTACAAATCCGCGACCGAGCCCGAGCATTGGAAGGATGGCCGCACCCCGCCCTTCCGCCGGGAATTCCGCCCGTCGCTGGCCTGGCGGCTGTGCCTTGTGGCCGAGGGCCGGTTCGACGCCGCGCTGTCGGTCCGCCATGTCTGGGAATGGGACATCGCCGCGGGCAGCCTGATCGCGCAATGCGCGGGCGCCATCGCCACCGACCGGCACGGCCAGCCGATGCGCTTCAACAGCCCGCGCGCCACCGTGGACGGCATGATCGTCGCGGGGCCGAGGCTGCATGGGGAAATGCGGGCCGGCATGGCGTGATCCGTGGTATGATCGGGCCATCCCCCGAGGGCATCCCGATGGCACGCAAAGACATCAGCATCGCCAATTTCAACCTGCTGAACCTCAACCTGCCCGGCCAGCCGATCTATGACGACGACGGCTGGAGTCAGGATCAATACGACGCCAAGATCGCCTTTTCCGAACTCGTCCTTGACGACATTGGTGCCGACATCATCGGCTTTCAGGAATGCTGGGATGCCGAGGCTCTGGCCGAGATCTTCGACCGTCCCGCCTTGCGCGGCCGCTATGACCTGGTCGCCCGCACCACCGACCCGCCCGGCATCCAGGTCGCCCTGGCCGTCCGCAAGGGGATGCTGCAGGACGATCCCGAATGGATCGAGGATCTGCCCGACGACGCGCGTTTCATCGACCTGCAGGAAGCCCGCGACGCGGCGGAATCGGTCAGCGTCACGATCCGCAAGTTCTCTCGCCCGCTGCTGCGCGCGGTGGTGAACAAGGCGGACGGCACGCCCGACATCACCGTTCATGTGGCCCATCTGAAATCCAAGGGGCCGACATCGCTGCGGGACGACGGCGGCAATCCGGTGCTGCGCCGCCACAGGCTGATCGCGCAGACCGTGGTGTCCCATGTCCGCCGCATGGTCGAGGCCGGGGCCCTGCGCGCCATCCTGAACGACAGGATGCGCGGGAACGACGATCCGGTCGTGGTCCTGGGTGATCTGAACGACGCCACCACGTCGGTTTCAACGGAACTGCTGACGGGAAATCCTGGCTATCGCTTCTTTGCCAAAAGCACGGCGGGCCACAAGTCGGACCTGGGGCTCTACACGGTGGAAAAGCTGCAGCAGCTGCGGTCCTTCCGGCACGTCTATTACACCTATATCCACCAGAACCAGATGGAGTCCCTGGACCACATCATGGTGTCGGATTCCTTTTACGATCATTCGGCGATCCGCCGATGGTCGTTTCGGGACATGCGCGTGCTGAACGACCACCTGACCGCGACCGATGCGGAACGCAAGCGCCTCGGCTTCAACGACCACGGCATCATCGTGGCCCGCTTCGACTGGAACCCGATGATCGAGGAGGCCGAGAAGATCCTGGAAAACGGGCCCCTGGCCTAGATCAACCCCGACCGGGTGATCCCCAGCAGACCCCCTTGGCGCAGGGTGGCGACCGGATAGCTGTCGCTGCCCATCAGGTCCAGGGAAAAGCCCGGCTCGACCTTCTTCAGCGCCTGCAGGGCCGACAGGGCGCCCGCCTCGTCCCGGCGCCGGTATCGCAGCGCCGCCAAGAAGCGCAGCGAGGGGCGGTTTTCCGGGGCGAACTGCTGGACGGCGTCGAAGCGCTGCTCGGCCTCGTCAAAGCGGCCAAGGCGGGTCAGGGCGATGCCCATGCGCATCTGCCAGGTGGCGGGGTTCAGCACCGACAGCGCCTCGGCCAGGCCTGCCTGCGCCTCGCGGTGGGCCTCCTTGTGGCGGCCCAGATCGGTTAGGGCCTGCGAATAGGCATAGCGCGCCAGGGGATTGCGCGCATCCATCTGCACCGCCTGCTGCGCCAGCCAGTAGCTGACCTGGCCGTGGTTCAGATAACCCTCGACCACCGATCCCACGGCCAGGGCGGTGGCGCTGTAGGGATCGGCCTCGCGCGCCCTGGTGGCGAAGTCCTGCGCTTCCCGGATGCTGCCTTGGGGATCGGGCGCCAGGCGTTCGAAGACCTGCGTGGTGCGCACCCAGGCCCGCAGCGCCATGGTCAGCGAGGCGTTGATCCCGTCGTCCATCCGGGCCAGGGCCTGTTCGGCGCGATGCAGCCGGGCCTGGTTGAAGCTGAACACATCCGCGAAGGACACACCAAGCGCCGCATCGACGGTGCGCACGGCCTCCAGCACGCGCATCACGCCCACGCAGACCTGCGCCGTGCAGTCGTTCATGGCGCCCGTCAAGTTGCCCGCGTCCAGCACGAACTTGTGCGACCAGAACAGCCGGCTGCTGGGCCGGTGGCTCAGCTTGACCAGCAGATGGATTTCCCCGTTCAGGCGGTTGGCCACGGCCGACAGCACGATGGCCGATTGCCCCGGATCGGCGCGGTCGGGCATGGCGACCATCGGCACCAGGTCGCAGACCCGGCCTGCGGCTTCGCCCATGACCATGGCCGCGATCACGCCGGTCTCCACGTCGCTTGCCACCGGATCGGCCGTCAGCAGCACCGGCAGGACCGAAGGCTCGGCCACGGGGGGCGTCAGGGCCTGTTCGGCATGTATCCGGGCGTCGCGCAGCCAATTCTCGAATTCGGGATCGGGGATGTCCAGGTCGGCGGCGAATTCGGGCATCTGCCCGTCCGGGCCCGGCCGCGCGGTCATGTCCAGCCGGACCATGCCGCTGTCCAGGCCCACCCATCCCGGCCCGCCGACCAGGGCATCCCGGTCATCCCCCAGGCTGATGCGGATTTCGCGCAGGACCTGGCGCAGGCTGGCATTGGCCTGTTCGGGTTCGCGCGTGCTGAACAGCAGATCCTGCAGCCGCGCGCGCAGCACCCGCATGGCCACAGCGCTGCCCATGACCGCCAGCGCGCCACGGGCCCGCATCCCGCGTGGCGTCAGGCGCAGGTTCCCCTGACCGATCAGGTCAACGGGCCCCATCAATCTAAGCGTCAGCGATTGCATGGCAAGAAAAGCTGTAGGCGAAATCCTTTACCGTTGTTACGCTTTCCCCAAAGTCAAAGATACAGTGTTTTCGATTCACCTTGGTTAATGAGGTCGAGCCATGTCTTTGCAGCACGGCCAGCATGGACAACATGGCCAGCACGGCCAGGGTGGAGGCGCGGCGGGCGGATCGGGCGCTGACGAATTGATGGCCGCCGCCCTGATGCGGACCCGCGATGCCATTGTCGGCACGGAAACGGTGGCCTCGGGGGCTTTCGCTGACTCCTCGCTTCCGCCGGGTGAGCGGTTGCGCCGGATGGAGGGTGAATTCCGCCTTGCCGTGCTGATGTCGGAACTGCTGGAAGACATCGCCTACCGGATCGAGGATTACGACACCCCCCGCCATACCGCGCGCGCCGTGACGGTGCTGCGCCGCAGGGCGGGCGGCGATGCGGCCACGGCGGAATACACCCCGCTGGCAAGGATCATCCGCCCCGAGGTCGAGCATTTCAGCCAAGCCGCGCCGCTGGTCGCCGCCTATGCGGAACTGCGCCCCGACCGCCTGGCCGAAATCCTGGTCCAGAAGGAAAATCTGCTTCCCTTTGTCGCAAGCATCCTGCCCATCGGCCCGCTTCGCGCCCCCGCCGTGGTCGAGATGCTGGAAACCGGCCTTGCCATCGTCACGCCGGTGGTGATGCGGGTGAAGATCGCGCTTGGCTGCCCCCGGCCCACGCAGTTCAGCGACCGCATCCAGCCGATGATCGCGGAACCCGCGCATCCGACCCTGCCCAGCGGCCATTCCACGCAGCTGTTCACGCTGGCCACCATGCTGTCGCGGTTGATGGATCCGGGATCGGACGTGGTCAGCGACAGCCAGCTTTACCGCCTGGCCTGCCGCATCGCGATCAACCGGACGGTGGCGGGCCTGCATTTCCCGGCGGACAGCGCGGCGGGCGCGGTCCTGGGGATCCAGCTTGGCCGCTATCTGATGGCGCGGGGGGCGGACTCGGGGGGAACGGTGGGCTCGGCCCGCTTCGATGGCACCGGATTCCGCAACGGGAACCAGCCGCGCGATTTCCATTACAGCGTTTTGCACGAGATGGTGACGGATGCCGATCCCTCGACCAGTTTTCCCGCCGATGCCTCTGCGGTCCGTCCCGCGCCCTTCTGGCAGACGCTCTGCCGCCGTGCGAAAGAGGAATGGAACAGCCGATGGAGTTGAAACCCGAACCCCCTGCCCGGCCCCGATGGTCGGACCCGAAAGTGGTGTTCACGGACACCCGCTTCGACCCGTCACCCTATCTTCACTACTACGAGGAACGGCGCCGGTCCCGCAGCCCGATCCAGCCGGAAGACGGGCGCGCCTCCTTCGACTGGGGCAGGGCGCTTGAGCAGCTGATCCGGGAAGCCTTCGAATGATGATGGCTATTGCCCGCGAAATCCTGTCCGCCTTCGACGACTTTCTGGACGATCCCGCCGGGATCCTGTCCGAGGATGCCAGGAACTTCGACCGCAAGGGTTTCGGAAACAAGGATCTGGAAGATCCCGCGCTTGCCTATCTGTCCCCAGGTGCCCTGCCCGATCCGCGGAAAGGCTGCATCATCGGGGTGATCGACGACGCGATTCCCTTTGCGCATCAACGCTTCACGCTGCCGGGCAATCTCAGCCGCGTCGCCTCGGTCTGGCTGCAGGACGCGCGCTTCCGGCCCGGCATGGGGGTGGACCTGCCGACCGGCGCCGAATGGCGGGGGGCCGAACTCTCCGGCCTTCTGGACGACTTGGCGAACGGCGCGATCCCCGACGAGGATGCGATCTATCGCCGGACCGGGGCGGTCGATCTGACGCGCCCGGCGCCCCCGTCCGGCGCCTATGAGACCGGCCATGGCGCGGCCGTGGCGCCCCTGGCTGCGGGGTTCGACCCCTTCGATCCGCAGGCCCGGAACCATCCGCTGATCGCGGTCTGCCTGCCCCCCCGGATCACTGCCGATTCGATGGGGGTGCTGGCCCCGGTCCCGATCATGGCGGGCATCGTGTTCATCATCAAGCGCGCCCGCCGCCTGTGCCGGTTCATCGAGGCGCGGGAAAACCTGAAACCCGGATCGGTCCGGCTACCCGTGGTCCTCAATCTCAGCCTGGGGCTGACGGCCGGGCCGCGGGACGGGCAAAGCCCGCTGGAACGGTTCATGGATGCGGTTGTCGCCTCCGAACCGTCCGACCTGGGCCGGGTCCATATCGTGCTGCCGTCGGGAAACCACCGGCAAGGGCGGCTGCGCGCCCGGCTGCAACCGGGCCAGCAGATCGAATGGCGCCTGCCCGCCGACGACATGACCATCAATGCCATCGAGATCTGGGGTCCGCCCCATGCCCATCCGCCCCAGGCCGATCTGCAAGTCACCCTGACGGTGCCGGGCCTTGCCCCCGCGACGACCGCCTTCACGGCCCCGTTCCAGGCTTCCGTCCTGACCGGACCGGATGGCAGGCGCCTGGCAGAGGCCTATTACACCCCGAACCAGATGCCCGATGGCAGATGGCGCGACGGCATTGTCGTGATCGCCTCGCCCACCTGCCCCGAACGCCTGGGGGAAAGCTTCACCCCGCCCGGCGCCTGGCAGGTGGGGATTTCATCCGATGCACCCGGCGGGATCTACGACCTGTCCGCGCAACGGGACGAGGTGATCCGCGGATTCCGGCGCGGGGCGCGGCAAAGCTGGTTCCACGATCCCGCCTATCGCGGCGAGGACGAGGCGGGCCGTCCCATTGCCGAGGACGCGGCGAATGGCGGCGCGCCAAGGATCATCCGCACGGGGACGATCAACAGCTATGCGACGGGCAGGGGGACGCTGCGCGCGGGCGCGTCATATCGCGGAACGAAACGGGTGACGATCTACACCTCGCTTCTGGATGACGGGCAGCCGGGCGATTGCCTGGCCCCGGTCGATCACAGCGCCGCCACGCCCTGGATGATCGTGCGCGGGCGCAACAGCGGCAGCTTCACGCGATCGCTCGGCACCTCGCTGGCGGCGCCGCAACTGGCCCGCTGGCTGGCCATCCAGTTGGCGGACGGGCTGGCGCCGGATGACCGTCAGGCGATTCGCGCCCTGGCGCAGCAGCAGTTCGGCGACCAGGCGAATCCGCCCGCAGATCCGCCTGTCATCCAGTTCCCCGCGCGCTTTCCCGAATTCTGACCGGAAATCCCCTGCAACCCCGGCCTTTTTCACATAGGCCCGGTCCGGGGATTCACGCCCGTTTCACGGCAAGGGCCCATAGTGATTCCATTGAACGCGATCATCGGTCGCCTGGGATGGACGGCTACTTCAAGGCAGCAAGGGGGAAGACGGACATGCCGGGCGACAAAATTCCCAATTTCAACAACGTGATTGCCGCGCTTCAGCTTCTGGGCAGTGGACCGGGGGGTGCATCGAATGTGCCGGTCCATGACATCCAGCAGGATCTGACGGCGGCAATATCCGGGCGGTCGGGGGATGGTGCTCCTCTCGCTGACCACGACCGTCCGACCTGGGCCGCGTTCCGCCGGCTCGAGCAGGAAAACCGGCTTCTTGTCGATCATGTCGAGATGCTGGCCTGCGCCCTGGGTGCCTGCCCAAATTGCTGGGGCAGCATCGAGGATTGCGAAGACTGCGGAGGCATCGGGCATCCCGGTGCCTTCGCGCCCGACCGCGCCTGCTTCGATCAGTTTGTCCTGCCGGTCATCGTCCGCGTGATGGGGCGTGCCGACGGGCGCGGCGATCCGGTTTCCCGCCCCGGCCCTTGCCGGGACCGGGACAACCCGCCCGTTTCCTAGCGTAACCAGTTCCCTGTTCCTGCGGGTGTTTGGCGGATGGCCTTGCCATCCGCCAAATCCTTTTGCGCCCAGGGCGGATCGACATTCAGCCGATACAAGGGCGGCGCAGTGGTAATGTCGATCCGCGCCTAGAACAGGGGATCAAGCGCGAAGGGATCGGCAGGCGCGGTGGTGGCGATGGTGCGGCCCGGCCCCGACAGGGTGGCGATCTGCCGGGCGAGGATCGCGATGGCCTGGGACGCCGCCGTGGCAGACGCCCCCGGCCCCGTGCCGCCCATCGGAACAGAGATGTCGAAGCTGCGGGCGTGGTTCGCGCCGCCGCTGCCCTCGTCCGAGACGAAATACCGTCCCGACAGGCGATAGGTGCCATTGGCCTGCGCCAAGGCCTTTTCGACCCGCACCTCCAGCACGCGCTGCGGGGGTTCGGCCAGGGGCCAGGGCTCGCCGATCACGGTCGCGCCCGAGGCGTCGGAAATCGCGCGGGCCAACGACAGGGTGAAGGCGCGTTCGGGATTGTCGGCCCACAGGTTCTTCGGGTTCGACCGCACCGCCCCGTCGGCGGTCTGGAAGGCGACCTCCTGGCTGGACGCGTATTCGGGCAGGGACACGTCCTTCAGTTCGGCGCTGCCCAGTCGGTTCGGCACCTGTTCGCCCGTGGCCGGAGGGTCGATCAGGAAGCGCGCGGTCTTTTCCGGGTTGGAACAGCCCGCCAGCCCCAGAAGGCCAAGGCAGGCAATCGCGGCGGGCAGGCGGAGGGGCAGGGTCATGGCGGTTATCGTCCCAGGATGAAGGCACGGGGGTTGCGTTCGATCAGCCGGGCCAGCGACCCGAAGGCCTCGGTCGCGCGGCGCAACTGGCGCAGCATGTTGACGGCCTCGGTGTTGAAGGCCGACCGCTCGCCATAGGCGGCCAGGACCGAATCCGCCCGCGCGGCGGTCGCCTCCAGCCGTCCGATCAGGTCCGGCAGGCGCTGCACGGACTGGGCCACCTGGTCGGCAGCGTTGCTGGCGCTGTCCAAGGCATTGTTCAGGCTGCCTGCGGCATTGCCGTCGCGCAGGTCGTTCAGCAGGCCGGACGCCGCTTCCAGCGTGTCGGACAGGTTGCGGGGCAGTTGTTCGGCATCCTCGCTGCCCAGCATGGCGCGCAGATCGGCCAGGATCCCTTCGGCCTGGGCGCTGATCTCGGAAAAGTTGAACTCCTCGACCGCGGCGGCGGCGGCGTCGATGCTGTCGATCATCTCGGGCGCGTCGGCCGCGGCCAGCTTGACCGCCTCGGCGGCGGCCGCGGCTTCATCGACCAGCCGGGCCAAGTTCGCGGCGGTGTCGCCTTCGCGCAACTCGCGGGCCATGCCGCCGATGTCGGTCGCGGCACCCTTGGCCTGGTCCAGCGTTTCGCGCAGGGAACCGGGAATGGCGCGCGTATCCTCGGAACTGGCGATGGCGGTGATGCTGTTCATCATGTCGGTCGCGGAGCGCAGCACCTCCTCCAGCGGCAGGTTGCCGATGCGCGACAGGAAGCCCTGGGCGCTTGCCGTGAAATCCCCCAGATCGCCCGCGACGGACGGAATGACCGGGTTCGGCTGGGCGCCTGTGTCGATGGCGGCGGGCGCGGCGTCGGGAATATCGACAAGCTCGACCATCAAGGACGTGCCCAGGAAACCGGCGCTTGCGACCCGCGCGCGCAAGCCTTCGGCCACGGCGTCCTGCAGGAAGGCCAAGGCATCGGCGGGCGTGGCATCGGAAGCCAGTCCCAGCCGATAGGGAGAGATCGCCATGGTCACGACCTGGCGGATCTTGTCGCTCTCCTCGTCCACGGTGACCGCCAGATCCGTGACCTGGCCCACGCGCAGGCCCTGAAACTGCACGTCGGCGCCCTTTTCCAGGCCGCGCAGGGAATCGTCGATCAGCATGGCGATGCGCAGCGGTTCGGCATTGTCGCTGGCCAGGATGTCGTTGCGGGCCGTGTCCTCGTCCGGTTGCAGGGCGAAGACATGGCCCGGCTTGACCGGCTGGCCGCCGCTGACCAGGGTGTCGAAGGCCACGCCCCCCTGCAGGACCGAGGACAGCGAGTTCACGTTCAGCGACACGCCCGAGGCACCCAGCGACAGCGAAAAGCCCGAGGTGTCCCAGAACACCGTGGCGGTGGTCAGGCGCTTGTCATGGGGCGCCTCGATGAAGGCGTCGGCGATGACCTGGTCCTCGGTCTCGGCCAGGCGCAGGTTTTCCATGCGGCCCACCTGGACGCCGCGATAAAGGACAGGGGCGCCTTCGCTGATGCCGTCGGCGCTGTCCATCGCCAGCGTGACCCAGGTGCCCGGCGTGTCCTCGCGCACCAGGGGGGCGCGGTCCAGGCCCACGAAACGGTCCTGCGGGGCGCTGACGCTGGCGTCCCAATAGCCTTCGATGAAGGATCCGGTCAGCACGGTGTCCAGCCGCGTCACCCCCTGGGCCGTGACCTGCGGACGGACGATCCAGAAGGCCGCGTCGCTGTCGATATAGGGGGCCACGTCCTTGTCCACGCGGATTTCCACGACGACGCGCGACAGATCCGACGTGAAGCTGACCGACTTCACCTGTCCCACGGTGATCTCGCGAAAGCGCAGGGCGGTTTCGCCCGGCGTCACGCCCGTCGCGTCGGCGAATTCGACCCGTATGATCTCCCCGCGGTCGGCATAGGCGTTCCAGGCGATGGCCAAGGTCACAATCAGCGCCAGGATCGGCACCAGCCAGATGACGTTGATTCCGGCCTGGGCGGCGCGTGCAGCCCGCTTGCGCGCGGGGCTTGCCGGTTTCAGCGGCGGCTGATCGGTCATCGTGTCTCTAGTCCTGCCCCTTGTCGTCCGTCCGGCTTCGCAGCGGCAAACCGCGCCAGATCAGTCTTGGGTCAAAGCTTTGCGCGGAAAGCATGGTGAAGGCAACAGACAGCGCAAAGGACACGGCAGCAGGGCCGGGATGGATGGAGGCGACAAAGCCCAGCTGCACCAGGGCCGACAGGATCGCCACCACGAAGACGTCGATCATCGACCAGCGGCCGATGAATTCGACCACCTCATAGATCTTCAGCCGGGTATGGGCCTGTTCGACCGTGGCGGGCTGGCCCGCGACCATCGCCAGCCAGGCGATCGACAGGAACTTGGCGATCGGCACGATGACGGATGCGACAAAGACGATGATGGCGATGTCATAGTTGCCGTAATGGATCAGCTCGACCACGCCTTCCAGGATCGTGGCCTCGGTGCTGCCCTGCAATCCGGCGAAGGTCTGGGTGCGCATCATCGGGAACAGGTTGGCGGGGATGTACATGATCAGGCCCGCAAGCCACCAGGCCCAGACCTTCTGCAGCCCGCGCCGGTCGGGCGGCACCAGACCCGCGCCGCAACGGTCGCAGGTGGCCTGTCCCTCGGGCCAGACGCGTCCGCAGGACCGGCAGCCGATCAGCCCCGCGCGATGCGCGGTCATCACCGGCCCGTCATGCGTCACACCATGGATCGCGTCCTGGGTCATGGGGCGCGGCCCCCCATCATCTCGCGCCCGTCGGTGCGCAGGCCGGCATCCTCGATCGCGTCCCAGATGGTGGTCTGGCACATGAACCCGCGCGAGGCGAGATTGACTAGGATCAGCGCGCAGAAGGCCCAGAAGGCCGGGCCCAGATGGACCGTCGCAAGTCCCGCCACCTTGACCAGGGCGACCGCCGTGCCGATCACGAAGATCTCGGCCATGGACCAGGGGCGCAATTCCTCGGACCAGCGGAAGGCCGTCGCCGCGTGGCGATAGGGCGCGCGGCCCTGGGCCAGCGGGGTCAGGGTATAGACCAGCAGGAAGGAGCGCAGCACCGGCAGGCCCACGATCATCGCCATCACCGCCAGCACCAGGGGCAGCAGCACGCCATCGGCAAAGGCCATAGCCACGCCGAACAGCGATGTCGCATTGCCGAAGCCCATGCGCGAAATTTCCAGGAACGGAAAGAAAATCGCCCCCATCATCAGAACGACCGTGGTGAAGGACAGGGCGATCAGCTGCGTGAAGGCGCCCCCGCGCGGTTTCGCCAGAACCCCGCCGCAGCGGATGCAGCGCGCCGTTTCGCCGGGCTCCAGTTCCTCCTCGACATGCAGGGCATCGCAGCGCGGGCAGGCGATCAGCCCCTTGCCGGTGGTCAGGTCGAAGGTATCGG
Source organism: Paracoccus sp. SSK6 (assembly GCF_039770665.1). Lineage (NCBI taxonomy): Bacteria > Pseudomonadati > Pseudomonadota > Alphaproteobacteria > Rhodobacterales > Paracoccaceae > Paracoccus > Paracoccus sp. SSK6. Next base: position 169,532 of record NZ_JBDPNJ010000003.1, read on the forward strand.
GCGCGTCCATGGCTTGCAGGATAATGTTCCGGCGGGGCCGCGCAAGCGGCATCGTGCCGCCCTTAATGCTGCGCCCCGGGCCGCGCGGCCGAGGTCAGGACGACGGAGCGCGTGTCGGCAAGGGTGCTGTCCTTGTCGATGGCGAATTGCAGGCGCAGGACGAAGCTGTGGCCCTCGATTTCGGCGGTGGCCTGTCCTTCAAGCTGGGTGGTGAAGGCCTCGATCAGCTGGCTGCCAAGGCCGGTCCCCTGGGACTGGCCCGCGTCCTTGCCGATGGAATTGGCGACCTCCAGCACCGCCATGCCGGGCGCGATGGCGGCCAGGTCAACCCGGACCCAGGGCGCATCCTCGCCCGGCGAGGTGCCGGCATATTTCAGCGCATTGGTAAAGGCTTCGGTCGTCAGCAGCGACAAGGGCACCGCCTGGTCGGGCAGCAGGGTCAGCGTTTCGATATTGGTTTCGATCCGCAGGCTGCTGCCCGGTTCCACCGAGGCATTGACCATCTGGTTGATGATGTCGCAGATCAGCCGCCCGGCCTCGACCGCGTCCAGATGCTCGGCCTGGTAGAGGTTGCGATAGATCGTCGCCAGCGCGGCCACCCGGTCCTGGACAGACCGCAGCACGCGTTTCGCGTCGGGATCGTCGATCACCCGGCTTTGCATGTTGATGATGGACGCGATCAGTTGCAGGTTGTTCTTGACGCGGTGGTGGACCTCTTTCAGCAGAACGGTCTTTTCGGCGACCGCGCTTTCCATCGCTTCCTCGTCGCGGATCAGGATGCGCGCCATGTTGTGGAAGGTCTGGCTGACATCGCAGATCTCGGTCGGCGCGTCGGTCAGGACGGGGGGCGGTTCCGTGCGGTTGCCGATGGCGAAGCGGCGCATCTGGCTGCGCAGCACGGTGATGTGGCGCAGGACCATGCGGAAGACCGCGAAATAGGCCACCGCCAGCGACACCAGCCACAAGGCCATCGGGATCGTCACCGCCCCCAGGCGGGAAATCTGGAACAGCCCCACGCCCGCCGTGCGGGGCGACCAGCTGCCAAGCGCGTAAACCAGCCCCGGCACGGCGGGCACCACGGTGAACAGGCGGGTCTGGCCATTGCCGGTGCGCGCCCGGAAGGTCGTCTCGGTCCGCGACAACAGGCTGACCAGTTCGATGTTCTGGGGCAGGATGTCCCCGATGCCGGTCTGCGCATCGGTGTCCGAGGTCAGGATCTCTCCCTTCTGGTTGAAGGTGACGATGCGGGCGCTGTCGCTTCCGAAGCTGATGTTGTGGGTGGACCGCAGCAGTTCGTTGGTCAGCGACAGCCCGATATAGCCCAGCATCTGGCTGTCGCGGTACAAGGGCTGCATGACCAGGACCACGGGGCGGCCGCTGACCGTGCCCATCTCGATCGCGGTGATCTGGGTGCCGGGCTGGTCCATGAAGGTCACGAAGCCTTCGGACCGGCTGAGATCCAGCGGTTCCCCGCCACTTGCGGAATTGCAGTTGCTGATGCCGTCCACGGGCACGAAGCCCGCGAAGACATAGGTCGCGCTGCGTTCGATGAAGTTGCGCATCAGGTCCGAACAGGCCTGCGGGCGGTCCATCGATTCCAGCACGGCGGGGCCAAGCGCATCGGCGGAGCCCAGGGCGCTTTGCAAGAGCGCCCGTTCCCCCGCCGCGGTCGAGGCCGTGCGGCCCAGCAGGGCAATCTGGACGCCGCGTTCGGCCTCGGCCACGAGGTTGAAGTTCTGGATCAGCGAGATCAGGCCCAGGGGCAGGATGGCGACAGACAACAGGGCGCCAAGCCGGAAGCCCAGCCTGCGGGTAAAGTCCAGCCGGTCGATGATCCGCCGGAACACCGGCGGTTCCTAGCGGGCGATGGTGTGGCTGGACGCCATCACCGCCAGGGTCGCCTGATCGGTCATGTCCAGTTCCTCACCGCTTTCCAGATGCAGCAGTTCCGCCAGCTTGCGCCGCCCACGATTGGCCCGCGACTTGACGGTGCCGATGGCCACGCCCGTCATGTCGGCCGCTTCCTCGTAGGAAAAGCCGGACGCCCCCACCAGGATCAGCGCCTCGCGCTGCTCGTCGGGCAATTGCGCGAAGGCCACCCGGAAATCCTTGAGTGCGAGGCGCCCGTCATGTTCGGGCCGCGTCGCCTGGCGCGCGGCATGGATGCCGTCGCTGTCGCTGACCTCGCGCTTGGTCTTGCGGCGGGCCGAATAGAAGGTGTTGCGCAGGATCGTGAACAGCCAGGCGCGCAGGTTGGTGCCTGCCTGGAACTTGTCCATGTTGGTCCAGGCCTTGACGATCGTGTCCTGGACCAGATCGTCCGCCGCCGCCCCTTCGCGCGTCAGCGACAAGGCAAAGGCCCGCAGCGCAGGCAGGTGATCCACCAACTGGTCGCGCGGATCCGTTGTCGCGGATTTCTTCATTCTGTCACCGTCCACCGTCGCGTCGTCGCGTTTGCAAGGAAGTCACTTCTGCTCGCGCAGTTGTTCAAGAAGGGCCAGAAAACGATCGGGGATCTGCTCGGTCACGTCCTGTTCGTAAACGCGCCGCAGATTCTCGTCGATCTGCTTCTCGACTGCCGCCTTGCGGCGATCATCTCGCTTCGATGTCATTACTTTGTTAGTCCCGGAAATCTTGTGCGCACGACCACCAACCTGTAGGGGTTATGACAGGTTCCGCGCAATATGCGAAATTCGAAGGATGTGAAGATATGTCGTCAGCCGATCTAGCCCAGTCCATCGGGCGCGAGCTGCCCTATCTGCGGCGCTATGCGCGTGCGCTGACCGGCAGCCAGCGCGCCGGTGACAATTACGCCGCCGCCACGCTGGAGGCGATCTTGTCGGACCGCTCGATCCTGCTGGAAGAAGACGACACCCGCATCGGGCTGTTCCGCACCTTTCACGCGATCTGGCAAAGCTCGGGCCAGCCGGTCGATGAAACCGACCGCACCGCGCGCGAGATGCGCGCCCAGGACCACCTGCGCAACCTGACCGCCAATTCTCGCGAAGCCCTGCTGCTGCGCACGATCGAGGAGCTGCGCTTCGACCAGATCGCCCGCGTGATGCAGATCGACGAGGCCGAGGCCGAGGAGCTGGTGGGCATCGCCCTGGCCGAGATGAGCGCGTCGATGCGCGGCAAGGTCATGGTGATCGAGGACGAGATGATCATCGCCATGGACCTGAAGGGCATCGTCCAGGCCATGGGCCACGAGGTAACGGGCGTGGCCCGCACCCATTCGGCGGCCATCGAACTGGCGGGCCAGTCGCGCCCGGACCTGATCCTGGCCGACATCCAGCTGGCCGACGGATCGTCGGGCATCGACGCGGTGAACGAATTGCTGCGCGACCTGGGCGACATCCCGGTGATCTTCATCACCGCCTTCCCCGAACGGCTGCTGACCGGGGAACGGCCCGAACCGGCCTTCCTGATCTCGAAGCCCTACAACGAGGAACAGGTGCGGTCCGCCGTCAGCCAGGCGATGTTCTTCGCCTCGACCGAGGGACTGGACGCGGCCTGAGGCCCGTGCCAGCGTAACGGAACAGGGCGGCGGGTCATTCCGCCGCCTTTTTTATATCGGCCACCACCGATGCGCGGGCCTCGCGCGCGGCGCGGACGCGGCGGCGGCGGGCCAGTTCGACATTGATCAGCGCCCCCAGCAGGACGGAAAAGCCCGCCAGATAGAACCACATCAGCAGCGCCACCACCGTGCCGATGGATCCGTAGATGCGGTTGTAGCTGTTGAAGCTGCTGAGATAGGCGGAAAAGGCGACCGAGGCCACGGCCCAGAGGAAGGCCGCGAAGAAGGCCCCCCAGGTAAAGACCGGCGTGCGCGGCGTCTTCACGTTGGGGCCATAGCGGTAGAGGATGCCGATCCCCAGGATCACCAGCAAAAACATCGCCCCCCAGGGCAGGCCCGCCACCGCCCAGGCGCGGACCTGTTCGAAGACCGCGAAGTTCAGCAGGATCGGCACGATCACGATGGTCGCAAGCCCCGCCAGCGAGATGCCGACAATCGCCAGCGTCAGCGCATAGGCCAGCACGAAACCGAAGATCGTGGAGTGCGAACGGACGCCATAAGCCGCGTTCAATCCGCCCACGATCGCCTCGACCCCGGCGCGGGCGGCGATGGTGGCCACCATGAAGGACACGAAGGACGCCCAGCCGACCGAGGTCCGCCCCGAGGAGGTCAGCGTTTCCACCTGTCCGTCGATCAGCGCCGCCGCATCCGCAGGCAGGAATTCATGCGCCACGTCCAGATAGGTCGTGACGACCTTCGGGTCGAACCACAGGCTCCACAAAGCCAGGATCGCGGCAAGGCCCGGAAAGACCGCGAACATGGCGTAGAAGGCCACGCCCGCGGCGATCAGGCTCATGTGGATCTTGTCCATGCGTTCGAAGACGGCCGCCCAGAAGGACCAGAACTCGCGCAGCAGGGTCAGCATCGGCACCTGTCATCCTTGTGGTCGGGCTGCCCTCATGGCGTCACCCACGGGGGCGGCTGTCAACCGCCATAGCGCGCCCAGACCGCCGTTTCGCCAAGCCTGGCCACGAATTCGGCATGGGCCGCGGCCTCGGCATCGGTCAGGCGCGGGGCCAGGGGCTGCGGACGCGGGGCGCGGGGGCCGGTATTGGCGCTTTGCACCCCGGCGGCGGCGCCGCGTCCGGGCTGGTCCAGAACCAGGTCGGGCTGCCGGCCGCCGATCAGTTCCAGATAGACCTCGGCCAGAAGCTCGCTGTCCAGAAGCGCCCCGTGCAGCTGCCGGTTCGAGTTGTCCACGCCGAACCTGCGGCACAGCGCATCCAGCGTGGCAGGAGAGCCGGGAAACTTTTCCCGCGCCAAGGCCAGGGTATCCAGCGCGCGCGACCAGGGCAGGGTCGGACGGCCCGCGCGGCGCAACTCGGCGTTCAGGAACTTCATGTCGAAGCTGGCATTGTGGATCACCAGCCGGGCGTCGTCGCCGATGAAGTCGACGAAGCCCTGCACGATTTCCGCGAATTTCGGCTTGTCGCGCAGGAAGTCGTCGCCCAGTCCGTGGACCTCGAAGGCCTCCTTGGGCATGGGGCGCTCGGGGTTGATATAGACGTGATAGGTCCGGCCCGTGGGCAGGTGGTTCACCAGTTCGATCCCGCCGATCTCGACGATGCGGTCGTCCTTGTCCGCGTCAAACCCGGTGGTTTCGGTATCCATCACGATCTCACGCACGCTGGGCAATCTCCTTCACGATCCGGTCCACGGACTGACGGGCGGTATCTAAGTCGTCCGTCGGGATGATCCAGTCGGCCCGCGCCCGCTTTTCGGCATCCGGCATCTGGCGCGACAGGATCAGGGCCAGCAGGTCATCCGTCATGCCCGGCCGCGCCAGAACCCGCCGCCGCTGCGTGTCCGCATCGGCCGACACGACCGCCACGCCATCCATCAGCGCCTGATAGCCGTTTTCGTACAGCAACGGAATATCCAGAACGACCAGAAGCGCGTCCCTATGACGGGCCACGAAAGCCTCTCGGTCGGCGGCGACGATGGGGTGGACGATGGCCGACAGACGGTCCAGCGCCGCAGGATCGCCGGCAATGGCGGCCTTCAGCGCATCGCGGTCGATGCCGCCGTCGCGCAGCGCCAAGGGAAAGGCAGCCGCCACGGGCGCCACGGCGGCACCGCCCGGCGCGTAGAGGCGATGCACGGCCGCGTCGGCGTCCCAGACCGGATAGCCCGCATCACGGAACATCTGCGCGGTGGTGGTCTTGCCCATGCCGATGCTGCCGGTCAGGCCCAGGCGGAAGCTCATTCCAGGACGGCCCGGCGCAGATCGTCGTCCACCTCGGGGCGGCGGCCGAACCAGCGTTCAAAGCCCGGCGCCGCCTGGTGCAGCAGCATCCCCAGGCCATCGACCACGCGGCAGCCCCGCGCCTGCGCATCCAGCAGGAAGGGCGTCATCAGCGGCGTATAGACCAGATCGGTGACAAGCGCGTCGGGCGACAGCGCGCCCAGCGGCAGGCGCAGGGGCTGCTTCCCCTCCATCCCCAGGGCGGTCGCGTTCACGACGGTGGCAGCGCCCTCCAGCATGTTGCCCGCCTGCGCCCAGTCATAGACGATCACGCGGGCGCCGAACTCGGCCTTGATCTGTTCGGACCGGAGGCGGGTGCGGTTGGTGATGCGCAATTCCTTGACCCCGCTGTCCAGAAGCGAGGCGACAACCGCCCGCGCGGCCCCCCCCGCGCCGATCACCGCGGCTGGACCGGATTCGGGTCGCCAGTCAGGCGCGTTCTGCCGCAGATTGGCGATGAAGCCGTAGCCGTCGGTATTGTCGGCATGGATCTTGCCGTCGGGGCGGAAGATCAGCGTGTTCGCGGCCCCGATCAGCGCCGCCCGGTCGGTCACGGCATCGGCCAGCGTCAGCACGGCTTCCTTGTGCGGGATGGTGACGTTGATGCCGACGAAGCCCAGCCGGGGCAGGGCGCGCAGCACTTCGGCCAAGTGTTCGGGCATCACGGGCATGGGAATGTAATGGCCTGCGATGCCGTAACGGCGCAGCCAGTGGCCATGCAGGCGCGGCGAGCGGGAATGCGCGATCGGCATGCCAATGACTCCTGCAAGGGGCACAGTGGCGGGGCGGCTTGGCTGGTCGTCGGTCATGATGCGTCCTTGTCCTTGGCAGCAGACTAGGACGGCGGGACGAGGAAAAAAAGCAGCCTTTTGCGGCAATTAAGCAGGGTCCGCGCGGCTGTGGATAAGATCCGGGGGGAATCGGGTCGAATCATGGGGGCGGAAAGCCACATGAAATCGACGCGTGAAAACGGTCCCGGAACTTCCCTCGAACGGTGACGTTCGCCCCACAAGTGGATAACAAACAGGCTTGGAACGGCGGATCTGTGGGCAGGCTTGCCGCAGGCCGACGATCCCCATAGTTATCCACACGCTACAGATATGATTATATTTGCAAATATTTCCATTCACGCGTGTAATCCCGATCTTATCCACAAGGGGCAGATCTGTGGGCGGATGCGGGGATTTCCTCTTTATCCTTTTATCCACAGCCCCTACAGCAACATCTTCCTTTATTCTTCTCTTTCTATTTAAGAAGGACGCCGATGACGGACTGGCTTGCCGCGATCTATCCCTATGCCAAGGCTTTCCACGTCATGGCGGTGATTTCCTGGATGGCCGGGCTGTTCTACCTGCCCAGGCTGTTCGTCTATCACGCCGAACGGGGGCAGGCGCCCGAACCCTCGGGCAGTTTCGCCATCATGGAAGACAAGCTTCTGCGGCTGATCATGAACCCGGCCATGATCGCCACCTGGGCCAGCGGGCTGTGCCTGGTGCTGACGCCCGGCATTGTGGACTGGTCGCTGGCCTGGCCCTGGACCAAGGCTGCCTGCGTCCTGGCGATGAGCTGGTTCCACATGTGGTGCGCCCGCCAGCGGCGCCTGCTGGGGGCCGGGCAGGGCCATCCGGGGCGCCGCTATCGCCTGATGAACGAGGTGCCGACGCTGCTGATGATGGGCATCGTGCTGTCGGTGATCGTCAAGTTCTGACAGCGGGTCGTTGACTCGCGGGGCATTGCTGACTATGTCCCTGCCAAGCCCGGCCGTCCGGCACGGGGATCCCCGTCTCATATCTGACCTGCCGCATGGGAAGACCATGCGGAACCTGCGGTGACATCATGACCGAAGAACGCCTCAACCTGTCCGAACTCAAGGCCAAGAGCCCGGCCGACCTGCTCTCCATGGCCGAGGAGTGGGAGATCGAGAACGCCTCGACCATGCGCAAGGGCGAGATGATGTTCCAGCTGCTGAAGGAACATGCCGAGGAAGGCGTGGAGATCGGCGGCGACGGCGTGCTTGAGGTCGTCCAGGACGGCTTCGGCTTCCTGCGGTCCACCGCGGCGAACTATCTGCCCGGTCCCGACGACATCTATGTCAGCCCCGACATGATCCGCCAGCACTCCCTGCGGACCGGCGACACGGTCGAGGGCGTGATCCGCGCGCCGGGGGAGAACGAGCGTTATTTCGCCCTGACCAAGGTCGAGCGGATCAATTTCGAGGATCCCGACAAGGCCCGCCACAAGGTCGCCTTCGACAACCTGACGCCGCTTTACCCGAACGAGCGGCTGAAGATGGAGGTCGAGGATCCGACCATCAAGGACCGCTCGGCCCGGATCATCGACCTGGTGGCGCCCATCGGCAAGGGCCAGCGGTCGCTGATCGTTGCCCCGCCGCGCACCGGTAAAACCGTGCTGCTGCAGAACATCGCCCATTCGATCGAACGCAACCACCCGGAATGCTATCTGATCGTGCTGCTGATCGACGAACGCCCCGAGGAGGTGACCGACATGCAGCGGTCAGTGAAGGGGGAGGTCGTGTCCTCGACCTTCGACGAACCGGCCAGCCGCCATGTGGCCGTGTCCGAGATGGTCATTGAAAAGGCCAAGCGTCTGGTCGAGCATAAACGAGATGTTGTGATTCTTCTGGATTCGATTACAAGACTTGGTAGGGCATTCAACACTGTCGTGCCGAGTTCCGGGAAGGTTCTGACCGGCGGCGTCGATGCGAATGCCTTGCAGCGTCCCAAGCGGTTCTTCGGCGCGGCCCGGAATATCGAGGAAGGCGGGTCGCTGACCATCATCGCCACGGCGCTGATCGACACCGGATCGCGCATGGACGAGGTGATCTTCGAGGAATTCAAGGGCACCGGCAACAGCGAGATCGTGCTGGACCGCAAGGTGGCCGACAAGCGCGTCTTCCCGGCGATGGACATCCTCAAGTCCGGGACGCGGAAGGAAGAACTGCTGGTCGAGCAGAAGGATCTGCAAAAGACCTATCTGCTGCGCCGCATCCTGAACCCGATGGGCACGACCGATGCCATCGAGTTCCTGATCTCGAAACTGAAGCAGACCAAGTCGAATTCGGAATTCTTCGATTCGATGAACGCCTGACGAGGCTGTCATGAACCTGATCTTTGCCGAAGCCACCCCGTCTGGACGGGGTGGCGTTTCTGTTATTCGCATCAGCGGAGAAGGCGCACGAGCAACCGCCGAACGGCTGGCAGGACCGCTGGCCAAGCCGCGCCACGCCTATCTGCGCGAAATCCGTGACGGCATAGAGATACTGGATCGTGCCCTGATCATGTGGTTCGAGGCAGGCCGCAGCTTCACCGGCGAAGAGGTCGTGGAAATCCATCTGCATGGCGCCCCGGTCATCGTCCGGCGCCTGAGTCAACTTCTGACCTCACAGGGCCTGCGTCTGGCAGAAGCAGGGGAGTTTACCCGTCGAGCCTTCCTGAACGGCAAGATGGATCTTTCCGAAGTGGAAGGCTTGGGCGACCTGCTTGTTGCCGAAACCGAATCGCAGCGTCTTGTTGCCTTGCGGATGAGCAATGGGGAACTGGCGCGCAAGGCGGATATGTGGCGATCGCTTCTGATTCGCGCCGGTGCCCTGGTGGAAAGCAGCATAGATTTCGCCGATGAAGAGGTTCCCGAGGATGTCCCGCCCGAGGTCTTCGGTCTTCTTGAAACCTTCAAGCAGGAATTGGATATCCAAATCTCGGGTTATGCTGCGGCGGAACGCATCCGCAATGGTTTTGAAGTGGCCATCATCGGCCCGCCCAATGCCGGCAAGTCCAGTCTTCTGAATCGCATTGCGCGTCGACAGGTGGCTCTGGTTTCAGATGTGGCAGGCACAACGCGGGACATTATCGAACTGCGCCTGGACCTGCGTGGCTTGGCCGTCACCTTGCTGGACACGGCTGGGCTACGGGAAGCCAAGGACAGCATCGAAGTCCTTGGGATTGACCGCGCGCGCGAAAGGGCTGCGGCAGCAGATCTGCGATTGCATCTTTCCCCTGAGGGCGCGCGTGATGACAGCTTGTGGCAGCCAGGGGACTTGATTGTAGCAAGCAAATCAGACCTGAGCAGTCCGAAAACGGGGTTAGCGGTGTCCACCGTGACGGGAGAGGGCTTAGACCTTCTTCTGGACACGCTTCACGGGTCTTTGATCCAGAAAACAGCGGGTGCTGCACTTGTGAGCCATGAACGGCAGCTCAATGCCCTGTTGGAAGCAAAAGCGGCTTTGTCAAACCTGCAGAGCATTTCGCCAGAACTGATTGCAGAAGCAATCAGGCAGGCAGCAGTTTCTTTGGATCGCCTGCTTGGCAGAATCGCTGCCGAAGAGTATCTGGATGTCATTTTCGCATCTTTCTGTATCGGAAAATAGGTGTTTCACGTGAAACATTACGATGTCATTGTCATTGGCGCAGGTCATGCAGGACTGGAGGCAGCAGCCGCTTCCGCAAGGATGGGCGCGAAAACCGCCTTGGTGACGATGCGCCAGGAGGATATCGGTACCTTGTCCTGCAACCCGGCAATTGGGGGGCTTGGCAAGGGGCATCTGGTCCGGGAAGTCGATGCCATGGACGGGCTGATGGGGAGAATTGCCGATCAGTCGGGCATTCAGTTCCGCTTGCTCAATCGCAAGAAAGGGCCTGCTGTACAGGGGCCACGCGCCCAGATGGATCGGGCCCTGTATCGCCAAGCAGCCTACAAAGCAGTATCCGATATAGCCAACCTGGATCTTATTTATGGCGAGGTCGCTGCCCTGATAGGGGATGAAACCGTCATCTCAGGCATTGAGATGGCTGACGGATCACAGATGAATGCATCGGCTGTCGTCCTGACGACTGGAACTTTTCTGAACGGAATCATTCACATCGGCGATGTCAGCAAACCAGCAGGCCGTTGGGCGGGGCAGGCCTCCAACCGCTTGGCCAATTCGTTGAGGCGCTACGATCTGCCCTTCGGACGTTTGAAGACGGGAACGCCCCCCCGTCTTGATGGTCGGACCATCGACTGGGATGTGTTGCAGAAGCAGCCGGGTGATGACGAACCTATCCTGTTTTCCTATCTCAGCAACAGTGTCCAGGCGCGTCAGATATCTTGCGGGATCACCCATACCAATACCCAGACCCACGAAATTATCACGCGCAATATAACGCGCTCGGCATTGTATGGCGGTCATATTTCTGGAAAGGGACCGCGATACTGTCCATCGATCGAAGACAAGGTGGTGCGGTTTGCAGAAAAGGAATCGCACCAGATCTTCCTGGAGCCGGAAGGTCTTGATGATCACACCGTTTACCCTAACGGCATCTCAACCTCTCTCCCGGCCGATGTTCAACTGGCCTATGTACGCAGTATCGTGGGTTTGGAACAGGCGACCATCCTGCAACCAGGGTATGCTGTCGAATACGACTATGTCGATCCGCGCGCTTTGGATGCTTCCCTGCGACTGAAAGACGTTTCGGGGTTGTATCTTGCAGGACAGATCAACGGCACTACCGGCTATGAAGAAGCAGCTGCCCAAGGCTTGGTAGCGGGTTTGAATGCCGCCTTGGCAAGTCAGGATCGTGACCCTGTTATTTTCAGCCGGGCGGACAGCTATATCGGCGTCATGATCGACGATCTGACGACGCGCGGTGTTACCGAGCCCTACCGCATGTTCACATCTCGGGCCGAGTTCCGGTTGAGCCTGCGGGCCGACAACGCCGATCAAAGGCTGACTCCTTTGGGGCTGAAGCTGGGATGCATTGGCGAGAGAAGAAAAACCAGCTTCAGTGATCGTCAAGGTCGATATGAGGATGCCCGGCAGAGGCTTGAAGCTGCCAGCTATAGCCCAAGCAAATTGCAGGCCGCAGGCATTGCGGTGCGTCAAGACGGGCATGCACGGACGGCGTTTGGATTGTTGGGGCAGCCAGATATCTCGATTGAGAATCTGGCGGTCGTCTTCCCGGAAATTCTGGAAATGGCGCCTGCCACGCTCCAACAGATACAAAACGATGCCTTGTACCAACAGTATATCGGTCGACAAGGACGCGATGCCGAGTTGCTGCGCAATGATGAGGCTATCGCGTTGCCATCAGATCTTGATTACCGACAGCTTCCTGGCCTTTCTCACGAACTGGCAGGAAAACTGGCGGCCTTTCGTCCAACCACCTTGGCAGCAGCTGCAAGGATCGAGGGAATGACACCCGCCGCTCTGACGCTCCTTGTCGCTGCCAGCAAGCCTGCAAAGCGGCGAGCATGATTGTTTCACGTGAAACAGCAGATCGGCTGAGCATCTATGCAGAGCTTGTTCGCCGCTGGAATTCCCATATCAACCTTGTTTCGTCCTCAACCATTGCCGATCTGGAAACGCGCCACCTCGCTGATTGCCTGCAAGTGGCAGATCTCGCCCCCGCGAAGGAAGGCGTTTGGGTAGATCTGGGAAGTGGAGGCGGCTTGCCAGGAATTGTCCTGGCCATTGCCAAGGCTGACACATCGATCTCTTTTGTCCTGGTGGAAAGCGATCAACGCAAGGCCGCTTTCTTGCGTACCGTCATGCGCGAGACAAACTTGACCAATGTTGTCGTCAAGGCGCAACGGATCGAGGCCCTGGACCCGCTGAATGCCGCGTTTATCAGCGCACGCGCCCTTGCCCCTTTGGGGCAGCTCATGGCATATCTTCATCTGCATCTTGCTCCCAAAGGGACGGCTTTCCTGATGAAAGGCCGTCAGTGGCAGTCAGAGATCGAGGAAGCCAATACTCAATGGCGCTTCGACTGGACAGCCCATCCCAGCCGGACGCAAGAGGGCGCGGCCATACTTGAGATAAGCGGAGTTACCCATGGCGCAGCATAGCGTCATTGCCATTGCCAATCAGAAGGGCGGAGTTGGCAAGACAACCACGGCAATCAATCTGGGTGCTGCCTTGGCAATGGCCGGACACCGGACGATCCTGATCGATCTCGACCCGCAGGGAAACGCCTCGACAGGGCTGGGGGTCACCGTCGAACAGCGCCACAAGACCATTTATGATCTTCTGGCCGGTCCCGAAGCGCTTTCAGAATGTGCCGTATCGACCCGGATTGAAAACCTTTCCCTTGTTCCTGCCACCTCGGATCTGTCTTCCGCCGACATGGAATTGGCACAGACCAAGGATCGAACCCGGTTGTTGCGCCGAAAGCTTGAAGATGCCCCGGCAGGCAGCATCGTTCTTATCGATTGCCCGCCTGCCTTGGGTCTTTTGACGGTCAATGCCATGGTCGCGGCGGACGCTGTTCTTGTGCCGCTTCAGGCGGAATTCTATGCCCTGGAAGGCTTGTCGCAGTTGCTGACGACGGTGAAGCATGTCCGGCAGAGCGGCAATCCCGCGCTGCGGATCAACGGTGTCCTGCTGACCATGTCGGATTATCGCAACAACCTGTCACAGCAGGTCGAGGCCGATGCCCGTGCCACCTTGGGGGATCTGGTGTTTCCGACCGTGATTCCCCGGAATGTGCGCGTATCCGAAGCCCCGTCCTTTGCACAACCCGTGTTGCTCTATGATCCTTCATCGAAGGGAAGCGCGGCCTATCGCCAGTTCGCTGCCGAATTCGCGGCGCGCCTGAAACTTGTCCGGGAGGAAGCCTGATGTCCGAAAGCAAGCTTGCCAAAAGAGGTTTGGGCCGTGGGCTTTCTGCCCTCATGGCGGATCTGGACCTGGATGGTCCGCCCGAAGCCAAGCCGATCAAGGATCGCACGCTGGTTCCGATCGAGCAGATTACGGCCAATCCCGATCAGCCACGCCGCAGCTTTGATCCCGCAGCCTTGCAGGAACTGGCAGATTCGTTGCGGCAGCGGGGGGTCTTGCAGCCCCTGATCGTGCGCAAGCATCCGCAGGACGACGGCCTGTACCAGATCGTGGCGGGCGAGCGGCGCTGGCGCGCGGCCCAGATGGCCCAGCTTCACGAACTTCCGGTCATCATCCGCGATCTTTCGGATAACGAAGTTCTTGAAGTCGCCATCATCGAAAACATCCAGCGGGCCGATCTCAACGCGATCGAGGAGGCAGCGTCTTTCCGGCAACTGATGGATCGATTCGGCCACACGCAGGAAAAACTGGCCGAGGCGCTGAACAAGAGCCGCAGCCATATCGCCAACCTGCTGCGCCTTCTGAACCTGCCGGATCAGGTCCAGGACTATGTCAAGGACGGCAGGCTCTCGGCCGGCCATGCGCGTGCCCTGATCACGGCTGAAAATCCGGCAGCCTTGGCGCGGAAGATCATGGACAACGGCCTTTCCGTTCGCGAGACCGAGGAGCTTGTGCGCAAGCAGGGCAAGACTGCGGCGGAACGGCCGGCATCGAAAGCGGCACGCAGCCGGGACAAGGATGCGGATACCCGTGCCCTGGAGTCCGATCTTTCCGCCCAGTTGAGGATGTCCGTCGTGATCGACCACCTGGACAATGGTGGCGGCACGATGACGATCAGCTATCGCGATCTTGAGCAGTTGGATCGTCTTTGCCAGATTCTGGCGGGTGGGCAGTGATCCTGGCTGCTTTCAGGTGGCGGACAGATCGGCGGCGTAGTCGATATCGGTAAGAAATTCTTGCGAAACAGAAATCCGCTTTAGATTCGGCAAGGATTGCAACAGCTTGCTGGCACCTTTATCTCCCGTCAGGCCAAGAACCATCGGGAACAAGAGTGCGGAATAAGGGCCGGCTGGCGACTTCTGGATCCGCCACCACGGCAACCGCCGGAAATCCGCTTGCCAGAATGGCGTCCGCGGCATGGCGCACCAGCGGCTTGCCGCGGAACAATGATCGCAGCTTGCAAGATGGGCCAAAGCGCCGCGACTGCCCGGCCGCCAGCAGAACGGCCCTGGTCACGATGCGGCCTCCAGCACCTCGGCCAAGACCGAGACTGCCAGGATTCGTGGATCGCGGGTGGACCGGATCAAGCCGATGGGGCCGCGCAGGCGGTCCAGATCTCCGGTCAGCCCGCTGGCGCGCAGCCGTGCGAGGCGCGTGTCGCGGGCCCGTTGCGATCCTTGAGCGCCGATATAGAAGGCAGGCGATTCCAGGGCACGGGCGAGGATCGGCGGTTCCCAATCGTGGTCGTGGAAGAACAGCACCACGGCGGTCCGGTCGTCGATGTCCAGGTCCGTTGGCAGCGCGGGCCAGTGCAGCAGCCGCGTCTGAACGCCTCTGGCCTCGGCTTGGACGAGGGTATCCTGATCGGGTGCCAGCAGCAGATGCGGATAGCCTGCGGCACGGACCAAGGCCGCGAAGACGCTGGCTTCTGGGCCTTGGCCGAAGATCAGGAATCGGGGCGGAGGAACCAGCAGGATGCGAAAACCGTCCTCGGTCGGTCCGGTCGGACCGGGATCGCAGCGGCGCAGCACCTTGTCAGAAGCGATGCACAGCCCGACATGCTGCCGATGCGCGCGGGCTTGGGCAATCTCGGCCAGAAGAAGGGGACAGGGGCGGGGAAGCAGGGTGATTTCCAGGCCGCCGCCGCAAGGCAGTTGCAGGTCGAACCAAGGCGAGCCTTCGCCATAGCGGACCACCTGCGGTCCGTCCTGCAACGACCGCCGCGCATGGACGGCAAGATCGGTTTCGATGCAGCCCGAACTGAGCGAACCGACAGAGCGGTCGCCGCAAAAGGCCATGATCTCGCCCAAGGGGCGATAGGAGGGGCCGGTGATGCCGGTGATGATCGCCAGGACCGGATCGGTGCAGTTCAGTGCCGCGGACAGTGGGTCATCGGAAAGGCCCGCCGCCGGGTGGTTGGACACAGCTTTCGCCTGCATCACATGTCTAACCCGGCGATGATCCTGTCGAGGGTCGCGGGCAGTTCCCGGATCCGCACCCCGCAGGCGTTGTGGATGGCGTTCAGCACCGCCGCCCCGGCGCCGCAGATGCCCAGTTCCCCCAGACCCTTGGCCTGCAAGGGGCCCACATAGGGATCGCGTTCGGGCAGGAAATGCACCTCCAGCGGCGGGACATCGGCATGGCAGGGGATGTGGTATTCGGCCAGATCGCGGCTGACGGCATGACCGTCGCGGGGGTCATGCTCCAGCGCTTCGGTCAGGGCGATGCCGATGCCGAAACTCATGCCGCCCAGGCATTGCGACCGCGCGGTCTTCTCGTTCAGCACCCGTCCGCAGGCGAAGACGCCCATCATGCGCCGGACGCGCACCTCTCCGGTCCAGCGGTTCACGGCGACCTCGGCCCAGTGGCTGCCCCAGGTGGCCTGGCGGTGGGTCTTTTCCGTCTTGCCGGGCTGCAGGTGGCCTTCACCCGTGATCGTGCCATCCACCAGTTCCGACAGCGACCTTGCGACATTGCCCGCCCGCGCCATGCCGTCCTGCAGGGTCAGGTCGCCTTCGTCGCAGCCCATGGCCCTGGCGATCTGCTGCCGGATCTCCTCGCAGGCGAGATAGACGGCATTGCCGCTGGAGGCCGCGCCGAAGGATCCGCCCGATCCGGCGGCAGGCGGGAACTGCGTGTCGCCCAGCTTGACCTCGACCCGGTCGGTCGGAAGGCCCAGCATCTCGGCGGCAAGCTGGCCCAGGATCGTATAGGTGCCGGTACCGATATCGGTCATGTCGGTCTCGACAATGGCGCTGCCGTCCTGGACCAGCGTGACCTTGGCCCGCGATTCCACCAGCATGTTGACGCGCACGGCAGCCGCCATGCCCATGCCGATCAGCCATTCGCCGTCACGCCGTTCCTGGGGTGCGCGCCGGTCTGACCAGCCGAAGCGTTGCGCCCCTTCGCGCAGCGCCTCGGCCAGCTTGTGGCTGGAAAAGGGGCGGTCGGTTACCGGCTCGGCCTCGGGGATGTTCTTCAGGCGCAGTTCCACAGGGTCGATCCCGGCCTTTTCGGCCAGTTCGTCCATGGCGCATTCGAAGACGGTGACGCCCACGGCCTCGCCCGGCGCGCGGACGGAACCGGCGCAGCCGCGATGGATGCGGGCGATGGCATGGACGATCTGCCGATGCGCCGCCTGATAGGTGAAGGGCGTGGCCTGCGTGACGGGTTCGGAAAACTGGCTGCCCGGCAGGTTCGACACCAGAACATCATGCCCGATGCCGGTCAACTGGCCGCCCGCATCGCAGGCCAACCGGATCCGCTGGCGGGTTTCCGACCGCCGATGCGCCAGGTCGAAGACCTGCTGCCGGGTCATCGACACCTGAACCGGACGGTTCAATTCCTTGGCGGCGATGGCTGCCGCCACGGCTTCGGCATTGATGCCCAGCTTGGACCCGAAGCCGCCGCCGACATAGGGCGCCAGCAGCCGGAGTTTGCCTTCCCGGATGCCAAGCGCATCGGCCATCTGCTTCCGGCACGAGGACAGCATCTGCAGGCTTGCCCGGATGGTGACATGATCGCCGTCCCATTCGGCAATCGCGGCATGGGGCTCCATCGCCGCCGACATGTGCGAGGGCGTGTGCCAGACCTCATCGACACTGAAGGCCGCGTCCCGCATGGCCTCCTCCAGATCGCCGCTGGCCTGCTGCTTCTTGGGCGGCAATTCGGGCGTCACCGCCTCGGGGTTCACCGGCACATCCTGGGGGGCATAGCGGATGGCCAGGTTCTGGGCGGCATGGGTTGCTGCCTCGAAACTCTCGGCCACGACCAGGGCGATGGCCTGGCCCATGTACTTGACCTGGCCGGGACCGGCTTCCGGGGCCTTTTCTTCCCGGCCCTGCGCGGCAAAGCGGATCATCCGCTTGTCCTGGATCACCGCAAGCGCGCCCGGCGCGTCGCCAATCTCCAGCACCTTGCCCGCAGGGATGGCGGCCTGCACCAGAACGCCATAGGCCATCCCCTTGGGCCGCGCCTCGGCGGCATAGGTAGCCCGGCCGGACACCTTCAGCGGGCCTTCCAGCCGGTTCAGGGGCTGTCCGATCACCCCCTGCGCCATGTGGTCCAGCCGGTCTTCGTGGTCGGGGCCATCGACCCGCAGATGCCGTGTCATGCCGTGCTCTCCATTCCGGTCGCATCGCGCAGGGTCGCCATCAGGGTGCGGCGCAGAAGCGGGATCTTGAACTGGTTTTCGCCGTAAGCCTGTGCCGGGCGCAACAGAATCTCGGCGGCTTCGCTGAACAGCGCGTCCGAGGGTTCCCGGCCCACCAGCAGCGCCTCGACCTGCGGATCGCGCCAAGGCTTGTGCGCGACCCCCCCAAAGGCCAGAGCCGCGTGGCTGATGCGCCCTCCGTCCATGCCGATGATTGCCGCGACCGAGACAAGCGCAAAGGCATAGGAGGCCCGGTCCCGCACCTTGCGATAACGATGCTGGCCGCCGACAGGCGCGGGCAGGATCACGGCGGTGATGATGTCGCCCGGCTGCAGGACGGTCTCGACATGCGGGGTATCGCCAGGCAGGACATGAAAATCCCCCAGCGGGACGCGGCGGGCCGAGGGGCCGTCGATCTCCACCACCGCGTCAAGCGCGCACAGGGCCACGGCCATATCGCCCGGATAGGTGGCGATGCAGTGGTCCGACGCGCCCAGGATCGCATGGTTGCGAGTCACCCCGCCGATGGCCGAACAGCCCGCGCCGGGCTCGCGCTTGTTGCAGGCCATGCGGCGGTCGTAGAAATACGGGCAGCGCGTCCGCTGCATCAGGTTGCCGCCGGTCGTCGCCATGTTGCGCAACTGACCGCTGGCCCCCGCCAGCAGCGCACGCGACAGCACGGGATAATCGCGCCGGATCGCCGGATGCGCGGCCAGGTCGCTGTTCTTCACAAGCGCGCCGATGCGCAGCCCCTCGCCCTCGGGCTCGACCCGGTCCAGATCCAGCCGGGTGATGTCCACCAGGGCCTCGGGGGTCATGATCTCGTGCTTCATCAGGTCCAGCAGGTTGGTGCCGCCCGCGATGATCGTGGCGCCGCTGGGCAGATCCGCCAGCGAAGCGGCGCGGTGAAAGCTGAACTCCCTCATGCCGCGTCCTCGCGCCGGTTATCCTGCGCGGCCTGCCGGATGGCCGCGACGATGTTGGTATAGGCGGCGCAGCGGCACAGGTTGCCGCTCATCCGTTCGGCGATCTCGGCATGGGTCAGCTCGAACGGGCCATCCAGGGACTCGGAGGCATGGCTGGGCCAGCCCGCCGCGATCTCCTCCAGCATCCCCGTCGCCGAACAGATCTGGCCCGGTGTGCAATAGCCGCATTGAAAGCCGTCATGATCCAGGAACTGCTGCTGGAGGGGCGACAGGTTGCCGGGCGTGCCTATCCCCTCGATGGTGGTGATGTCGCGACCCTCGGCCATGCAGGCCAGCGTCAGGCAGGAATTGACCCGCCGCCCGTCCATCAGCACCGTGCAGGCGCCGCATTGGCCGTGGTCGCAGCCCTTCTTGGTGCCGGTCAGCCCCAGGTGATGGCGCAGCGCGTCCAGCAGCGTGGTGCGCGGATC
Organism: Paracoccus sp. SSK6; assembly: GCF_039770665.1. Lineage (NCBI taxonomy): Bacteria > Pseudomonadati > Pseudomonadota > Alphaproteobacteria > Rhodobacterales > Paracoccaceae > Paracoccus > Paracoccus sp. SSK6. Next base: position 188,737 of record NZ_JBDPNJ010000003.1, read on the forward strand.
CAGGTCCAGGCGATGGGGTGTGCCGTTCAGGTGAAGCGTGATCTGCATGAGGTTTCCGATGCTGGCATGGCTGGCTGGCACGCCTCAACGGTTGACGCGCCGCCGCGTTCCCTGCGGACCCGATTCCCCAAGGAACGGCTGCGGGGCCCAGGCGTTGGACCGGCACAGCACCCCGGAGGGATTCCATGTCCACATCGAACACCACCCAAGACCACGACACGATCCGCAAATGGGCGGAATCGCGCGACGGCCACCCCGCCATGGTGGAAACCAAGGGCGAAGGCGGCATCCTGCGCATCGACTTCGGCGAGCCCGAGGAAGGGCTGAAGCAGATATCGTGGGAGGAGTTCTTCGAGATCTTCGACGAGAACGGGCTGAGCTTCCTGTATCAGGACGAAACGGCGGGGGGCAAAACCAGCCGCTTCAACAAGTTCGTGTCGGGGGACAAGTAGGGACGGGGCAGGGCGCCGCGCCCTTCAGCGCCGCGTGATGTCCTGCCCGCCCATCTCGCGGAAGGTGGCCTCCACGGTTTCGACCCGGTCTTGCGCCACATCGACCGACACCTTGATCGCGCCGCGCAGAGCGGCGTCCTCTGCCGCGTCCCCCTTGCCCTTGTCCCCGCCCGAGATGCGATTGCCCGCCGTGTTCCGGTCCCCTTCGGGTTCGGCAAAGATGTCGGCGCGGTTCAGCCCGTGCTGCTGGACCAGATGCTCGATGGCGTAATCGGCGGCTTCGCGCGTCTCGAACAGGGCCGAGACCGAGGTGGTGGCATTGTCTGACATTCGATGCTCCTTGCGTTGCGAATGGCGGGGAATGGGAGGCAGCAGGCGATCGACCGCCCAGGCCGCGGCAAGGCCCAGGACCGCGCCTGCGGCAACGTCGATGGGATAATGCTTGGCGCGCGGCACCTGCACCGCCGCGATCAGGGCCGCGAAGCCGGTCACGGGAAGCGCCAGGGCGGGCCGGTCGGCGGCCACGATCCGGGCCACGGCAACCGCCCCCGCCGTGTGACCCGACGGGAACGAGGTTTCATGCCTCCCTTCGGCCTCGCCCGGTTCGAACTGGTAATCCCGTTCCTCGATCATCTTGCGGGGGCGGGTGCGGCGCAGCCGGTTCTTGATGCGGCGCTTGACAGTATTGGCCAGCACATGCGCGGCCATCATCCGCACGCCCATCCGGGCGATGTCCGGCCGCCCGCCAAGCGCGCCCCCCGCGATCACCGCCCCGCAAAGCGTGGTCAGTTGCAGCTGGTCGGCCAGTTCGCTGACGGTGCCAAGGGTCTTGACCAACGGGTCGTGGCGGTGCCTTGCCGCGGCCCTTGCGGCCTCCACGTCCATCCTTTCCAACCCCTCGGTCTGGGCGGCGGGATCGTCGGGGGCGCTTTCGGGGACATGGGACATGCGTCGGTAACGGCGCGCGCAGGCCCCGGTTCCCGCCCATCCATGGAACAATCCCCGCGCCAGCCGGTTTTGCCCGACGCCACCACCGATACGAAAGGAAGGATCGAGAATGGCAAACGCAAGCAGCAAGAAATTCGGCGCAGGCCAGCAGGACCAAGGCAAGGGCGACGGCACCGGCGGCATGTCCCCCGACGTGCCCGACCAGCTGCCCGACAACGAGATCCTGTCGAACCGCGACAAGTCGCGCCATTCCGACCAGCGGGGCCTCGATTCCCGCCATGTCGAGACCGAGCAGCTTCACGACCATGTCGCCAACCGCGACGGCGATGACGAGAAGGAGTGAGGCGATGTCCGGCAAGCACCCCAAGTCAGGCCAGCCCTCCGACAAGGATCTGCAGGACGATCCGGGCATCGGGCGGTCCAAGGGCACGGATCCCGGCGATCCGCAGATCGGCGGCGACAATACCTTTGAAGGCGACGTGCTGAACGACACCACCCCGCAGGGCGGCATCGATCCCGATCAGCGCGGCCGCACCAACAAGTGAAGGAGGACGAACCATGGTCGGCAAGAAGACCAAGGACCAGCAGCAGCGCATCATCGAAAAGCGCGTGGATACCACCAACGCGGATCCCGATTTCGACCCGCGCCCGGACCTGAAGGCCTCGAACCGGCGCGAGGCGCAGAAGGACGAGGACGGGGCGGACGAGGGCTAGATGCCCGCCACGGACGGCCTTGCCCAGGCGATCGCCGGCGGCTGCATCCCCCTGCCGCCGCCGGATGACGCCGGTTTCGGCACGGTGGCCGACCGCTGGGCGGATCGCCGCGTCCTGATGCTGGGCGAGGCCTCGCATGGCACGGCCGAATTCTACGAAGCCCGCGCCGCGATCACCCGCCACTTGATCGAACATCACGGCTTCAGGATCGTCGCGGTCGAGGCCGACTGGCCCGATGCCGCCGTGCTGGACCGCCACATCCGCAGGCTTCCCCCGCGCGATGGCGAAATCCGGCCCTTTCAAAGATTTCCCCGCTGGATGTGGCGCAACGGCCCCATTGCGCGACTGATCGCCTGGATGCGCGACTGGAACCGGGGCAGGGATCCGGCCGATCGGGTGGGTTTCCATGGCCTGGACATGTACAACCTGTCCGCCTCGATCCGCGCGGTGCTGGATTACCTGGACAGCACCGACCCCGAGGCGGCGACCGTGGCCCGGCAGCGCTATGGCTGCCTGGAGCCCTGGACGGAACAGCCCGCCGCCTATGGCCGGATCGCGGGATCGGGCTATCACAAATGCGAACAGGCCGTTGTCCAGCAATGCCGCGAACTGTTGTCCCAAGCCTTGGAAGGGCCGGATCAACTGGATGCGGCGCAGAACGCCCGGCTTGTCGCCTCGGCCGAACGCTATTACCGCGTCATGTACCAGGGCGGGGCGGAATCCTGGAACCTGCGCGACAGCCACATGGCCGACACGCTGGACCATCTGCTACAGGCGGGCGGTGCGGGGGCCAAGGCGGTGGTCTGGGCGCATAATTCGCATATCGGCGATGCCCGCCGGACCGAGATGGGCAGCCGCCTGGGCGAACACAACCTGGGCCAGCTTGCCCGCGAACGCTGGGGGGAAGGGGTCGCGCTGATCGGCCTGGGCACCCACCACGGCACCGTCACTGCCGCCAGCGACTGGGACGGCCCGGCCGAGGTCAAGACCGTCCTGCCATCGCGCCCCGACAGCCTTGAACGCCTGTGCCACGACACCGGCACAGGCTGCTTCCTGCTGGATCTGCAGGACGGACAGCCCTTGGCCGAACGGCTGTCGCAGCCCCTGCTGCAACGCTTCATCGGCGTGATCTATCGCCCCGAAACCGAGCGGGCCAGCCATTACATGCAGGCCCGCGCCGGGCAGCAATATGACGGCTGGCTGTGGTTCGACCGGACGCGGGCTCTGGTCGGGGCCGGACCGGGCGGCCAAGGGGGCAGTCAGGGGGGCGGTCAGGATGGCGATGTTCCCGACACCTGGCCGTCCGGGCTGTGACATGGCGAACCGCATCCTCTTCGCCGACCGGGCCGAGGCGGGCGGAAAGCTGGCCGAACGCCTGACCCCTTGGCTTGGGCAGGATTGCGTCGTGCTTGCCCTGCCGCGCGGCGGCGTGCCGGTTGCGCTGCCGGTGGCGCGGATGCTAGGGGCGCCGCTGGATCTGCTGTTCGTGCGCAAGATCGGCGCGCCGGGCTTTCCCGAATTCGCCATCGGCGCCGTTGTCGATGGCGCCGATCCGCAGGTCGTGCTGAACGAGGGCATGTCCCACCGGATCCCCCAAGGCTATCTGGAAACCGAAGTGCCGCGCCTTCTGGCCGAGATCGACCGCCGCCGGAAGGCCTATCGCGGCGACCGTCCCCCGGTGCCGGTGGCGGGCAGGACCGCAATCGTTGTCGATGACGGCGTGGCCACGGGGGCGACCATGCTGGCGGGATTGCAGGGGCTGGCGCGCCAGAACCCCGCACGGATCATCGTCGCCGTGCCTGTGGGCGCGCGGGATGCGCTGGACCGGCTGCGCGGCATCGCGGATCAGATCCTGTGCCTCGAATGCCCGCACCCGTTTCGCGCGGTCGGCCTGCATTACCGCGACTTCGACCAGGTCGGCGATGCCGAGGTGATTGCCGCCTTGGCGGGATGATGGCTTGGCTTGAGGCCGCGCGGCGGGTCCATTCTACGGCTTCCTCTTGCGTTTCGCGGGGGATCTGTTTCTCTGGAGCGAACCCATGCCCGCAGGCGTCATCCTTGTTCCCGGAGCCTTCTCATGTCCCTTGACCATCCCCTGAACGACCTGAGCCATGTTGTCGCGGCCGACCGGGCGCATGTCTGGCACCACCTGAGCCAGCACAAGCAGTACGAGAGCGCCGATCCGCGGGTCTTCGTGGAAGGCAAGGGGATGCGGCTCTGGGACACCAACGGGCGCGAGTACCTGGATGCGGTCTCGGGGGGCGTCTGGACGGTCAACGTGGGCTATGGGCGGACTTCCATCGCCGATGCGGTGCGCGACCAGCTGGTGAAGCTCAACTACTATGCGGGCGCGGCGGGCAACGTGCCGGCGGCGCTGTTTGCCGAGCGGCTGATCCAGAAGATGCCGGGCATGTCCCGGGTCTACTATTCGAACTCGGGCTCGGAGGCCAACGAGAAGGCCTACAAGATGGTCCGCCAGATCGCGGCGCGCCAGCATGGCGGCAAAAAGTGGAAGATCCTCTATCGCGACCGCGACTATCACGGCACCACCATCGGCACGCTGGCGACCAGCGGCCAGGACCAGCGGGCGGCGCAATACGGGCCATATCCTGACGGCTTCATCCGCGTGCCCCATTGCCTGGAATACCGGGCGCAGTGGGACGTGGCGAACTATGGCGAGCGGGCGGCGGACGCCATCGAGGAGGTGATCCTGCGCGAAGGCCCCGACACGGTGGGCGCCATCGTGCTGGAGCCGATCACCGCAGGCGGCGGCGTGATCACGCCCCCCGAGGGCTACTGGCCGCGCGTGCAGGAGATCTGCCGCAAGTACAACGTGCTGCTGCACATCGACGAGGTGGTCTGCGGGCTGGGGCGCACCGGCATCTGGTTCGGCTACCAGCATTACGGGATCGAGCCCGACATCGTGACCATGGCCAAGGGCGTGGCCTCGGGCTATGCGGCGATCTCCTGCACGGTGACGACGGAAGCCGTCTTCGAGCAGTTCAAGGACGATGCCAGCGATCCCCTGGGCTATTTCCGCGACATCTCGACCTTCGGGGGCTGCACGGCGGGTCCGGTGGCGGCGCTGGAAAACATGCGCATCATCGAGGACGAGGGGCTTCTGGAGAACACCACCGCCATGGGCGCGCGCGTGCTGGCGAACCTCCATGCGCTCATGGAGAAGCACGCGGTCATCGGCGACGTGCGCGGCAAGGGCCTGTTCTGCGGGGCCGAACTGGTGGCGGACCGCGCCACCAGGGAGCCGCTGGATGAAAAGCGCGTGCAGGCCGTGGTGGCGGAATGCCTGGCTCAGGGCGTCATCATCGGCGCCACCAACCGCAGCCTGCCGGGGCTGAACAACACGCTCTGCCTCTCGCCCGCGCTGATCGCCACGGAAAGCGACATCGACCGGATCACCGAGGCCATCGACGCCGCGCTGACAAAGGTCATGGGATAGGGCAGGCGGGCGGCGCGGGCATCCTGCGCCGCCAAGAGCAAGGATTGTTCAGTCACCGAATGGCGAAAGCCAAGCGGGATCAGGATTCTTGTGAAAACGTGAATGGTTTGGCAGCGCTGCCGCATGCCGGGGCAGCAGGAAAAACTGCCGGACATTGATCCCTGCGCGGGATACCCGGCCTCATCGACGAGAACGGCGGACGGCAATCCGATAGTCTTGCGGGATGGCCTCCGCAGCGTGCCAGCAAAGCAGCCGATCATGCAAGCCGCAGCACTGCTTGATCCGGCAGCGCGGAGCCAGCCCAGCCTCTCCGCTGCGTGCAATGAAACCCTACGCGCCTGACGCTTCCTCGCCCCTCCCTTTCCCGCATAGTCATTCCGAAGATTCCATCCGTGGCTCGATAGAGTAAGTCCCAAGCTCTATTCCTTACAGATGAATGCACAGCCTGTCGCAGAAGGCCGCCGAACTGCGGCCGGGCCTTTGTCGGCCCTTTGAGACGCTGGCAGCGAATGCCTGCCATCAGAAGCATGTCTTGCAGCACCTGGGACGGTTTGGACTTTGGCAAACGGTCGGCTGGAAGGTTCCTGAAACAATGAAGACCAATTTCGCTGCATGACGTTTGCGCCCGGAAGACCAGAATCGAGCCTGAAGGTGCATGTGGAAGAGATGAAGATTTACAACTTACCTTGCAATCAGCCATTTATTCTACTTGTAGACCGCAAGATAATGATAATAAGCGGATAATTAAGTCTAATATACTGAAATGATGACAGAAAATTTTAGAGAAAACTACCGTCTAACCAAGCTGGTTCAGGCGGAACGCACCTAGTCGCCCCAAGCGAGTGCAGACGATGGTAGAAAGCAAAGCCCAGGCATGAGGCATGTCTTCATCCCGCATGTCGTCGCTGCTCCAGACGATCTCCGACGCTGATCCTGTCTTCGGGATCCGGCGCTTCGCCACCTGCGCACGCAGGATGCTTTCGATGAGTCCCGCCCCCTTTTTCACAGCCTTGGCGCCTCGTATGATCTGAACCGGCTTCCCCGTCCTTGCGGCGGATCCGGCAGCCTGTTCCCTGCGGCGGCAAGTGATCCCGGCCGACCAGGGATCTCGCCGAAGCTCTGCTTTCTTCAGTCAGGATCCTGGCGCAGCACAAGCCCTTCCAGTTCGGGCAACAGGGTCACGCTTTCCTGCTCGTTCGGATCGGTCCGTGCGATCACCGCCACCACGGGGTCGGGGCCAGGATTGAACGGAAGGTGGGGTTCGCCCGCAGGAATGTAGACCATGTCGCCCGCCGCCACCCGCATGTGATGCTGAAGCCGGTCGCCGTGCCACATTTCCGACACGCCGCTCAGGACATAGATCGCCGTTTCATGCGCATCATGTCTATGCGCCTTGGCACGCCCGCCCGGCGGAATGACAAGCAGATGCATGCAAATGCCTTGCGCACCGACGCTTTGGGCCGACAGGCCCTCAAGATAGTCGAACCCTTGCTTGCCGCCATAAGTCCCGACCGGCCGGACGAGTCGGCATTGGCCTTTGCCCGCCATGGCATTTTCTCCTCTGATCCTTGGCCCAGTATACCACGCGGCGGACGCTTTGGGTTTGACGGCCCATGCCGCTGCTGTAGCGTGGCGGGGAACAACGCGGGACAAGCAATGGACTTTCTGGCGAAAGCGACGGCGGTCGTTGGCGGCGTCATGGTGGCGCTGCGGCGCTTCGGGGCGCCGAAGACACAGGCCATCGGCACGGCACCGGCCATCCCCAAGGCAAGAAGGCAGGGCGTCATGACCCTGAAGATGCCGACGGCAAGGGGTTGGGCGCCCGGACATCTGCCGAAGGCGGCGCCGGGGCTGAAGGTCAATGCCTTCGCGTCCGGTCTCGATCACCCCCGCTGGATCGAGGTGCTGCCGAACGGGGACGTGCTGGTGGCCGAATCCAAGGAACAGCCGGGGCCTGCCAGGACGCTCATGGACCGGGCCGCGCAGGCGACCATGCGCCGCGCCCGCGCCATCGGGACCAGTGCCAACCGCATCACCTTGCTGCGCGACGCGGACGGCGACGGCGCCGCCGAGATCCGCGAGGTGTTCGTGGAAGGGCAGAACCAGCCCTTCGGCATGGCCTTGGTCGATGGTACTTTTTATGTGGGGAACACTGACGGCATTGTCGCCTTTCCCTACCAGGACGGGCAGACGCGGCTTGTGGGACCGGGCCGCAGGCTGGTCGATTTCAAGCCGGGCGGCCATTGGACCCGCAGCCTGCTCGCCTCGGCCGACGGCGTCAGGCTTTATGCCGGCGTGGGCTCGCTCAGCAATATCGGCGACAAGGGCATGGAGGCCGAGGAAGGGCGCGCGGCGATCTGGGAGCTGGAGCTTGCCACGGGAAAGGCCCGCATCTTCGCCTCGGGGCTGCGCAATCCCGTGGGCATGGCCTGGGAGCCTGGGTCGCAGGTGCTGTGGACGGTCGTGAACGAACGCGACGGCCTGGGCGACGAAACCCCGCCCGACTACCTGACCTCGGTGCGGGAGGGCGGCTTTTACGGCTGGCCTTATTGCTATTGGGACAGGACGATCGACGACCGCGTCCCGCAGAAGCCGGATCTGGTGGCGCGCGCGATCACGCCCGATTACGCGCTTGGCGGGCACACGGCCTCGCTGGGGCTTTGCTGGATGCCGGAAGGCACGCTGCCGGGCTTCGGCGACGGCATGGTCATCGGCCAGCATGGCTCGTGGAACCGCTCGACCCTGAGCGGCTACAGGCTGGTCTTCGTGCCCTTCGCGGCAGGGCGTCCGGCGGGTCCGCCCCGCGACCTGTTATGGGGCTTCCTGTCCGATGACGAAAGGCACGCCTTCGGCCGCCCCGTCGGCGTCGCCATCGGTCCCGACAGACGCTCGCTGCTGATGGCCGACGATGTGGGCGACATCGTCTGGCGCGTCAGTGGCGCGTGAGGGGGCATTGCCTCAATAGATCGGCGGCGAGACGATCCAGATGACCTCTGCGGGCTCATCCCCGTCATTGCGCCAGCCCTAGTCCTTTTCCGAGAACTGGAAGCTGTCGCCCGGCGCCAGCGTCAGTTCCGCGCCGCCGACGATCAGGGTCAGCGTGCCGGACAGGTCGTGGCGGCCGAGGCCAGCCTGACGCCGATCCACGACCCAAAATCCGCTCGCGTGCGCGGCTGACGAGGGTTGCGGCGTGACATCCCGGCGCCGGTGAACCGGGCCAAAGTCTGGGCCGCTGCTATCGTCTCAGGAATGCGGCTTGACCAAGATGGGCCGATGGACCGCCTTCTGTCGATGGGAAAGGCACTGCCGCCCTGCGCCCTGCGCCGGGACCGTCACTCGGCCGCGCGGGCAAGGCGCATGTCGAGAAGCTCTGCCAGGATGCGGCGCAGGGCGGCGGGCGCAAAGGGCTTGGGGATCAGGGGCACGTCCTCGAACCCGCGAGGCAGATGTTCCCGGCCATAGCCCGAAACGAAGCAGAAGGGGATCTGGGCCCGCCGCAGACGCTCTGCCACGGCATCCACCTGCTGCCCCTTGAGGTTGCCGTCCAGAAGCGCCAGGTCGAAGCTGGCTTCGGTCAGCGCCTTCAGGGCGGTCTCGACGGTCCGGGCGATCTGGACGGGGCCCGCGCCCGCGTCCTCCAGTTCGGCCTGGATGTCCAGGGCGACAAGGGGTTCGTCCTCCACCACAAGGATGCTGCGGCCTTCCAGGGCGGCGGCGGCATCGGGCACCTGGTCCGCCGCGATCTCGACCACCGGCGCGGCGCCTTCCTGGGCCTTGACGCCGTCCGACAGCCTGATGGTCCAGACAACGCCGGTCGGGCGCCATTCCACGGCCACCGCGTCGGCATCGCCCCCCGCGACGGCCGCGATCAGGTCCGAGCCGAAACCGCCGCTGTCAGGCGTCGCGACCGGAGGGCCGCCCCTTTCCCGCCAGGTCAGGCGGATGCCGGAGCCTTCGGACACCCAGTCCAGATGCACCGTTCCCTGCGGTACCGACAAGGCGCCGTATTTGGCGGCGTTCGTTGCCAGTTCATGCAGGGCCAGGGCCATCCGCAGCATGGTGTCGGGCGCCAGTTCGACGGCGTGGCCGCGGCGATGCAGCCGGTCGCCGTCCAGGGTGCCCACGCGGATCTGGTCGTCGATCAGCTGGTCCAGCGGGGCGCTGGCCCAGGTGGAATCGGACAGGATCGAATGGGCGCGCGACAGCGCCTGCAGGCGGCCGCCGAAGCTTGCCTCGAAATCGGCAAGGCTGTCCGAACGGCGCAGGCCCTGGCGGGCGATGGCCTGCACATTGGCAAGGGTGTTCTTGATGCGGTGGTTCAGCTCTCCGACCAGCAGCGAGCGGACCTGCTCGGCCCGCTTGCGGTCCGTGATGTCGAGGATTTGCAGCGACAGGCTGCTGCGGCCGCCCTCGGCCAGGATCGAGCCGTAAACCTCGCAGGGAATCGTGCCCCGGCTGGCATGGCCAAGCTGCATCTCGCAGGACTGGCGCGGCGGGGCGCCATCGCCCGGTTTCAGCCAGGCGCCCAGGCTGGCCGCGCCTTCCTTGTCCAGCCAGCCGCCGGCCGTGGCGGACCGTCCCAGCACATCCGCCGCCGCAAAGCCGAACATCCGCTCGGATCCCTTCGACCAGTCCTGGACGGTCAGATCCTGGTCCAGCGTGACGAAGGCCAGCGGCGAATTGTCGGTATGGGCGCGAAGCCGGTCGGCTGCGCGGTCGCGGTCGCGGGCAAGCTGCCGCATCTCGTCGCGCTGGCGCTGCAGATCCTTGGCCTGGCGGCCGATGCGGAAAAACACCTCGGCCTTGGATTTCAGGACCACCGGGTCGATGGGCTTGAAGATGTAATCGACCGCGCCGGCCTCGTATCCCCGGAAGCGGCGGGTTTCGTCGCGTTCCGCCGCCGTCACGAAGATGATCGGCACCCCGCGCGTCCGCTCGGTCGATCGCATCAGCTCGGCCAGTTCATAGCCGTCGGTGCCGGGCATGTGCACGTCCAGGAAGGCGAGGGCGTAATCGTGGACCAGCATCAGTTCCAAGGCGTCCGAGGCCGACCGGGCGTGATCGACGATCAGCCCGTCGCGGCGCAGCAGGGCATCCAGCGCCAAGATGTTCTCGGCGATGTCATCGACGATCAGGAAGCGGATCGGGTGGTCGGACATGAGGTCAGACATGGGCATTCTCTTGGCTCGCAATCCGTCGCCAGATCCGGCCCGGTTCGTCAAAGGCGGCAAAGGATCCGGCATGGGACGAGAACCGCAGGGTTTCATGCGATCCAAGGCCCAGGAAGCCGCCGCGTGTCAAGGCTTCGGCGAACAGGCCCAGGGCGCGGTCCTGCAGGGGGCTGTCGAAATAGATCAGCACGTTGCGGCAGGAAATCAGGTGCACTTCGGAAAAGACCTGGTCGGTGGCCAGATTGTGTTCGGTGAAGACCGTGCGGGCGCGCAACCCGCGGTCGAAGGCCACCCGGCCATAGGCGGCGGTGTAATGATCGGCCAGCGTGCCCGTGCCGCCCGCGCGCTGATAATTCTGGGAAAAGGCGGGCAGGCGGTCGATGGGATAGACCCCCGCCTCGGCCCGCGCCAAGGCGCGGCGGTTGATTTCCGTCGCATAGAAGATCGTGCGGTCGAAGAGCCCTTCCTCGCGGAACAGGATCGCCAGAGAGTAAAGCTCCTCTCCGTCCGCGCAGCCCGCGACCCAGACCTTGAGCGAGGGGAAGGTTCGCAGATGCGGGATCACCTCCCGGCGCAGCGCCAGGTAATAGGGGGGGTCGCGGAACAATTCGCTGACCTGCACCGTCATCGCGTCGATCACGTCGGGCAGGATCGAGGCGTCGCGCAGCAGCCGCCCCTGCAGATCCGACAGCGTGGCGCAGCCCAGCCTTTCGCGCGCCAGGTCGGTCCGCCGGATCAGGGAGGCGCGGGAATAAGACCGGAAATCGTAATGCCAGCGGCGGTGCAGGGCTTCCAGGAACAGGTCCAGTTCGATGCCGTCGGCGGAACCGGCGGGGACGGGCGGGACGGTCATCGCGGCATCCACACGCGGGTCAGCGACAGAAGCTTGTCCACGTCCAGGGGCTTGGACAGGTAATCGTTCGCGCCCGCCTCGATGCAGCGGTTCTGGTCCTCGGCCATGGCCTTGGCGGTCAGCATAATGATGGGCAGCGTCTTCCAGCGGTCGATCTTGCGGATCTCGCGGGTGGCGGTCAGTCCGTCCATTTCCGGCATCATCACGTCCATCAGCACCAGATCGACCTTGGGGGCCGCGCCGTCGTTGATCCGGCCCAGGGCCTCCAGCGCCTCGCGCCCGTTCCGCGCGATCTGGACGGTGGCGCCGTGGGGCTCGAAGACGCCGGTCAGGGCATAGACGTTGCGGATGTCGTCCTCGACCACCAGGATGCGGCGGCCTTCAAGCTGGGCGTCGCGGTTCAGCGACGCCGCCAGCATCTCGCGCTGCCTGGCGGGCAGGTCGGACACCACCTGATGCAGGAACAGCGTCACCTCGTTGATGAGCCGTTCGGGCGATTTCGCGCCCTTGATGATGATCGACTTGGAATAGCGGCGCAAGCGCTGTTCCTCGGCCTCATCCAAGGTGCGGGCGGTATAGACGATGACCGGCGGGAAGGCGGCGGTGCCGTCGGCGTCCAGTTGCTCCAGCAGGTCGAAGCCCGAGGCGTCGGGCAGCGTCATGTCCAGAACGATGCAGTCCACCGTCTGGCTGCGGCAGATCCGCAGCGCCTCGGCGGCGGTTCCGGCGCCCAGCGTTTCCACCTCGTCGCTGGCCAGAAGGGCCTTCAGGCCCTCCATCTGGGCGGGATCGTCCTCGACGATCAGGACGCGGCGCAAACGGTCGGTCAGGCGCTGTTCCAGGTTGCGGATGGTGGTTTCCAACTGGTCGCGCGCCACCGGCTTGAGCATGTAGCTGATGGCGCCCTGGGCCAGCGCCTCGCGGGTGTAATCCTCGGCCGAGATGACATGGACGGGGATATGGCGCGTGGCGGTGTCGCGTTTCAGCCGGTCAAGCGCCGACAGGCCCGAATGGTCGGGCAGGCGGATGTCCAGCACGATGGCATGGGGAACAAACCGCTTTGCCGCCCGCACGGCATCGTCGGCCCGGTCCACGCAGACGCAGCGGAAGCCAAGCTCGTGGGCCAGGTCGTAAAGGACGCGCGCGAAGACCGCGTCATCCTCGACCACCAGCATCACCCGGTCGCCGGGCCGGATCGCGTCGCGGTCGTCCGCCAGGCCGGCAAGCGCGGCCAGGGGCGCGGGGGCATCGTCGGCCGCCTTGTCCAGCACCGGCGCGGGAAGGGCGGCGGGCGCGCGGGATGCTGCCTGATCCTCGGCTGCTGCGGGCAGGGTCAGCGTGAAGGTGCTGCCGCGCCCCTTGGTGCTGTCCAGCGTGATCCGCCCGCCCAGCAGGTCGGCCAGTTGCCGGGAAATCGACAGGCCCAGCCCCGTCCCCCCGAAGCGGCGGGAGATCGTGCCATCGGCCTGCCGGAAGGCCTCGAACACGGCGCCCTGCTGATCCTCGTCGATGCCGATGCCGGTGTCGCTGACTGCGAAGGCGATGTCGCGGCCTGCGGGCGCGATCCGCAGCGTGACCCGGCCGCGTTCGGTGAATTTCAGGGCGTTGGACAGGAAGTTGCGCAGCACCTGTTCCAGCCGCCCCGGATCGGTCGTCACATGCGGAGTTCCGGGCGCGACCTCGGCCACAAGTTGCAGCCCCTTGCCGCGCGCCTGTTCGTGGAAGGCGCGCAGCAGCTTGTCGGCCAGGGACTGCGGATCGACGCTTTCGCGCGTCAGGTCCAGCTTTCCGGCCTCGATCTTGGACAGGTCAAGGATGTCGTTGATCAGCGCCAGAAGATCCTTGCCCGAGCTTTCGATGGTCTCGGCCCAGCGGATCTGTTCGTCCGACAGGTTGCGGCCGCGGTTTTCCGCCAGAAGGCGCGACATGATCAGCAGCGCGTTCAGCGGCGTGCGCAATTCGTGCGACATGTTGGCGACGAATTCGGACTTGTAGCGGCTTTCGCGCGCCAGCTCGATCGTCTTCGCCTCAAGCTGGCGGCGGGAGCGGGCCAGGGCGTCGCGCTGATCCTCAAGCTCCTGCGTCTGGCCTTCAAGCTGGCTGTTCTGCTGTTCCAGTTCGGCCTGCTGTTCTTCCAGCCGCCGCTGGCTGTCCTGCAACGCGCGGCTTTGTTCCTCCAGTTCCTCGTTGCTGGCGGCCAGTTCCTCGGTATGGCTGCGCAGCTCCTCGGCCTGGCGACGGGTTTCCTCCAGCAGTTCCTGGAGCCGCTGGCGGTATTCGACCGACCGCAGCGCAAGGGCCAGCCGTTCCGATGTGCGGTCCAGAAGATCCGTCACCCGGCCCGCAGGCGGGGCGTCGAAGCCGAATTCCAGAAGGCCGTCGATGCGGCGCCCTTCGCGCAGCGGCACGATCAGGGAATGCGGCGCGCGCCCGCGCCCCAGCCCCGAGGCCCAGCCCAGGGCCTGTTCGGGCGCCAGGGTCAGCTGCACCGCCCGGCCTTCGCTCAGGCAGCGGCCCAGGTGGCCGTCGGCCGGGCCGTCGCGCTGCGCCAGCATCGCCTGATCGACGCCCCAGGCCGCAAGCTGGTGGACCCCGCCGCCGCTGGCGGAATAGGCGATGGCCGCCCGCGCGCCCAGGCGTTCGGACAGGGCCGCCAGGATCCGCTGGCCCAGTTGATCCGCCGTCGGATCGCCCTGCACGGCCTGCGAAAGGGCCGCTTCCCCATCGCGCAGCCAGGCCTCGCGTGTCAGGATCTCGCGGTTGCGGATCAGGATCCGGCCCGTCGCGCCAAGCGCAAGATAGACAAGCCCCGCGAGGGTGCGGTTCACGGCGGCGACATGGGTGGGGATGCCCGACGCGCCAAGATCCAGGAAGAACCCCCCCGCCATCGCCAGGCAGGCAAGGCCCGCGACAGCGACCGGCGCCCAGGGCAGCCTGACCCAGAAGCTGAGCGCAAGCGGCACGATGTATAAAAGCCAGACCGCCGTTCCCAGGGGAACATAAAGGTCGATAATGAATACGCCACCTATTACGATGGCGATCATGGCCAGGATCGCCAGGTCTTTCGTCTTGGACACACTGTTTCCCTGTGTTGCCGTCTGGCCGCAGACGGCCAGCGTCCAACGCCGGGCCCGTGGCCAAGGTTCCAGGAGGATGTCGGGAAAATCGCCGCCCGTTGCAAGGGCCACCCATATCGCCACGCAGCGTCACACATGACTGCCCGGCCCAGGACGGCGGCACAACCCGAAAAGCGGCCCCGTGCCCGGACTCCGCAGTGACGTTCACGTCAGTCCTCGCAAAGGGGAACAGGCCGCACCCCCTCCGTGTTGGGTCAAGGCACAGACAGGCAGGAGGCCGAGATGAGTGAAAAGGCGAACCCCGATGCCGTTCCGCCCGGCACGCCCGGCGCGGGCGAGAACATCTGCCGCAAATGCGAGGGCAGCGGGCGGGTCGAAGGCAAGGAGTGCCCCGACTGCGGCGGGACAGGCAAGGTGACGACGGGGATCGGGGGCGGCTAGGCGCGGCGCCGAAGGTCTTGCGGCTGTCAGCGGGACCGTCCCGATCATGCGCCGCAAACGGCATGGCGGGTGCTTCCGCAGCCTTGCGAAGATGCCGCCTGATTTCTTGGGCCGCCTGTGGCGTGCAACAGAAGGTCGCAGGTGAAACGTGATCCTGGCACGGCGATCAACTGCCGGGACAAGCTGTTCTGGCGGGATCAGGGCTGTGCTGTTGTCATCGGCGGCGGAGGGACGCCAGCGCCCGGCCCTCGGCCTTGATGCGGATGCCCAGCACCAGGGCGTTCAGGACGGTGAACGCGGCCGCCACCGGCCACAGGCCAAGCACCATCGGCGCGACAAGGATTTCCGCGACGACCACGGCATAGTTCGGGTGGGACATCCAGCGATAGGGGCCGCGCCTGACCAGCGGCTCGTCAAGAACGATGATCCTTGTCGTCCAGCGGGGGCCAAGGCTTGCAAGTACCCAGAAACGGCACAGCTGTAGGGCCGCGAACAGCGCCAGCCAGCCGGGGGAAACCGGCCTGTCCCAGCCCCAGACGCAGATCGCCGCCAGCCATGCCGCATGCATGATCACGATCAGCGGATAATGGGCGGCCCCATGCTCGACCGCGCCTCGGGCCAGAAGGTTCTGCGTGTTGCGCCGCGCCAGGACCAGTTCGGCCCCCCGCTGCAGGACCAGGAAGGCGATGAAGGCCAGGGATGCCGGGAAAACCTCTTGCCCGCCCATGTCACGGAACCCTTACGGGAAGAACCGACAGGGTGAAGCCCGGACCCAGGGCCAGCGCCAGCAATTCTCCGCGCTGGCCCGATTGCAGGACCGCCTCCAGGACGAAAAGTACCGTGGGGGCGGACATGTTCCCGTTCCGCGCCAGGATCCGCCGCTCGATGTCCAGGGTTCCTTCGGTCAGGTCCAGCGATGTTTCCAGCGCGGTGATGACCTTGGCGCCGCCCGGATGGCAGACATAGCGGTCCACGTGGCGTCCCGGCATCAGGGCATCCATCGCCCTGCGCAACTCGGCCTCGGCGAAAACCGGGATCGAGCGGTCGAAGACCACGCCAAGGCCGCTTTCCTCGACGGTCCAGCCCATGATGCCCAGCGTGTCGGGCCACATGTGCTGGCGGCCTTGCCCGATGACAGGCTTGCCGTTGTCCCCGGCCATCCCGGCCCGAAGCACGACGGCCGCCGCGCCGTCGCCGAAGAGGGCCGTCGCGATGATGTCGGCCTTGGTCAGCCGGTCCAGCCGGAACAGCAGGGTGCAGGCCTCGACCGCGACCATCAGGACAACGGCGCCCGGCCGGGCCAGGGCCAGGTCGCGGGCAATGGACAGGCCCGACACGCCCCCCGCGCAGCCCAGGCCGAAGACCGGCACGCGCATGGCGTCCGGCCGGAACCCCATGGCCTTGGCCACCACCGCTTCAAGCGTCGGCGTGACGATCCCCGTTGACGATACCGTCACCACGATATCGACCTGATGGGCGCGCAGGCCCGCCCGATCCAGCGCCTTGCCTGCGGCGTCCTGGAAAAGCTGGGCGGCGCCTGCCGCATAGGCCTCGGTCCGGTCGGTCCATCCATGCGGCTGTCGGAACCAGTCCAGCGGCACGACCGAATGGCGGGTGTCGATGCCGGCATTCTGGAAGGCGGGGGCAAGCCGGTCGAACTGGGCGAACCGCGCTTGCAGCAGCTCGCGGGATTCCCGAAGGACCGCGTCCTGGTCCAGCACCTCGGGCGGGACCGCCGTGGCGATCGACAAGAGCCGGGGGGAAGGGGCGGGGTTGCCGTGAACCATGTCCTGTCCTGCTGTCAGCGTCTTCTGCGGATCGCCGCAGGGAATGCGTGAGCGGCAAACGCGCGGCGGGCGGGAAAAGCGCAACACGTTTCCGGCATTCCATGCCTGCACGGATCCTGCCTGCAGACCACCCTATTCCCATGCGCGCAGCTCGCAGGCGGGGCGGACGGACAGCGGCCGCAGCGCAAAGACCAGCCCCGCCGCCAGCGTGGCCCCCACCCCGCCAGCAACGACGGCCAGGGCCGAACCGGCGGCGAAGCGATAATCCAGTTCCATCACCTGCGTCAGGATCGCCCCGGCAGCCAGACCCGCAACCAGACCCGCCGCGGCCCCCATCAGTGCCGAACGCAGGGCGAAGCTGGCCAGCACCTGCCCGCGCGTGGCGCCAAGGGTCTTCAGCACCGCCGCCTCGAAGATGCGGGCGCGTTCGCCCGCAGCAGCCGCGCCGATCAGCACGACGAACCCGGTCGCCAGCACCGCCAGCGCGGCCAGCGATGTGGCCTGGCCGCGCCGGGAAATTTCGGCCCCGAACTTCAGGCGGAATTCCAGGCCATGTATCCCGGCCTGGCCCAGGCGCATGGGGCGGCGCTTTGTCCTGATCTGCTTGCCCCCATCACCGCCGGATACGCGGCGGGAAAGGATCTGGACGACCTGCTGCAGGACGACCGCCTGCATCCAAGCGCCGCCGGCGTCCAGGCCATCGTCGCGGCGCTGGGACCGGCGGTGGGGGAATGGCTGGACGGGATCGCACTCTCCGCGAACTGACCGGCCAGACCGCGCCATCCTGCGGGACGATCCCGTTGGGCCAAGCCGGGGCAGCCCCCCCGCCTGCCTATCGGGGGCTCGGGGTCGTTTCGTCCCGCCAGCTCCTGCAGGCCTGCAGGTATTCCCTGGCATCCCTGCTCAGCCGCGCGATGCCCAGCAGCCGGGCAAGCTCAAGTTCGGGGTCTTCCGCCGCGGCGACGCGACCCGCGTTGCGGTCGATCAGCTCCGCGATTTCGGAGCGCGAGATGTCCCGCAACGTGCGATCACCCATCCCCCGGAAGGGCGCCCGGTTCCTGATGCCGCCCCTGTCCCACAGGAACCTGACCCCCGCCTCGTCCGTGATGTCGAAGGCATCGTGCAGCGCGGCCAGGCGGGCCTGGATGCGGGCGCCGGTCCGCTGCCAGCCGTGAAGCTGGGAAATCCGGCGGGCAAGGCAGCTTTCGGGCATCGGCCCGTCGCGCGCCACGATCCGCCGCATCAGGCCGCGCAGGTCGGCCAGATAGTCGTCGTCGAAGAACCGCGCGGGATCGGGGCGGATGTCTGCGGGCATGGATGCCGGGGATGCCGCATTGCCGGCGAACAGAACCCTGGCCTCGCCTGCGGTTCCGCCGTCCTGCGGCCCGCCGGAGCCCTGCGGGCGGGGGGCGGGGGCCTGCGCCTCCTCCGGTGCGTCGGGCAGGTGCGGCTCCTCCTCGGGCGCCTCCGGGACCGCCCCTGCCTCGGCGCGGCGCGCCCGGTCTGCCTCCAGGGACGCGCGAAGGCTGGCGTCGATGCGCGCGATGGTGGCGTCAGGGGCGCGGAACCAGTCAGTGGACCAGATCCGCAGGATGGTCCAGCCCAGGCCCTCCAGCACCGCCTGGCGGATCCGGTCGCGGTCGCGCGCCGTGGCCGAGGAATGATAGCGCGCCCCGTCGCACTCCACGCCCGCCAGCCAGACGCCCGCATGATCGGGATGCCGCACGCCCAGGTCGATGCGGAAACCCGACACGCCGATCTGCGTGTGGACCTCCCATCCCTTGCGGGACAGGGCATCGCGCACCGCTTCCTCGAAGGGGGAATCGGCGGGTCCGGCCGATCCGCTGTCCTGCGCCGCAAGGGCCACGGGCCCTCGCTCGGCAAAGTCCAGGAAGGCCTTGAGATCGGCGACCCCGCGTGCGCGCGTCCTGGTGGTGTCGATCTGGTCGGCGGCGATCGAGGCGAAGACATGCAGTTCCGCCCGCGCGCGCGTCACCGCGACGTTCAGCCGCCGTTCCCCGCCGTCCTTGTTCATCGCGCCGAAGTTCATGGTGAACTTGCCGGCCGCATCCGGCCCGAAGGTGATGGAAAACAGCATCACGTCGCGCTCGTCGCCCTGGATGTTTTCCAGGTTCTTGACAATCACCGGCTCCTCCCGCTCGTCGGCGAAGAACCATTCCAGATCGGGGTCGGCCTTGCGCTCGGCATCCAGCAGGTCGAGGATCAGGCCCTGCTGCTGGGCGTTGAAGGTGATGACGCCCAGGGTCGGGCGGTCGCCTTCGGGCAGCTTCAGCCATTCCCTCAGCCGCCTGCGGACGAAGGCCGCGACCGCGCGGGCCTCCTCGGGATTGGTCGATCCCTTGCCGCGCCCATAGGTTCCCCTGACCTTGTGCAGCCGCACGGCATGGCCCGACGCGTCGGGCGAGGGGAAGGTGACCAGTCCGCCATTGTAGTAGAAATGGTTGGAAAAGGCGATCAGCGACTCGTCCCGGCTGCGGTAATGCCAGTTCAGGCGGTGGGTCGGGATGCCTGCCGCCGCGACCTCGTCCAGGATGGACGGCATGTCCTTCTCATGGTCGGCAAGCTCGGCGTCCTCCTCGGCCCCGTCCTCGCTGCGGCCGAAGAAATTGGTGGGGGGAAGCTGCCTGGGATCGCCCACGATGATCGCCTGACGGCCGCGCGCGATCGCCCCGATGGCGTCCCAGGTGGTGATCTGCGAGGCTTCGTCAAAGATCACCAGGTCGAACTGCGCCTGCCCTGCAGGCAGGTACTGGGCGACCGACAAGGGCGACATCAGCACGCAGGGCGCCAGCTTCACGAAGCTTGTCGGCATGTCGGCGATCAGGCTGCGGATCGCGCGGGTGGGGCGCTGCAGTCCCAACTGGTGGCGCAGCACCCCCAGTTCCGAATTGCGCGGCACCGAATCGCGGGCGGGCAGGTCGTTGCCCAGCCTGCGCATCACCTCGGCCGAGGCGAGACCGGCCAAGGCGTCGTCCAGTTCCCGGAAGCGACGGATCAGGGCGTCATGTTCCCAATGCGCGAAGCCGCGCAGGCAGGGTTCGGCGTCCATAGCGGGGCGGACCCACCACGCCATATAGGCCTGTTCGAAGGCGCGCACGGTGTCGGGGATCTCCGCCCTTCCTTCCAGCGCCAGGACCAGCGGTTCCAGCCCGGCGCCGATGGCCTCGGCACGGGTGCCGCGCCACTTGAGCCAGTCGCCGAAGCGGTTCGACAGCGGCTCCAGCCCGGCCAGCAGCGCGTCGCAGTCCTGCGGCAGGGTGCCGCCCGCATCGGCAAAGGCGGCGGCTGCCTTTTCGGCCTGCCCCTCCGCGTCGCGCAGGGCTTGCAGCAGCGGCGCGAAACCGCCGCCCGAGGCCGCCGAAAGTTCTGCCCGGTGTTCCTCCAGCCGCGCGGCGGGCAGGCCTGCGGCGCGCAGATGCCGTTCCAGGTCCAGGAACGCCGATGCCGCGTCCAGTTCGGCAGCGATGCGGGCCGTGTCCGTGTTCTCGTCCGCAAAGCCCGGCAGGGTGCGCAGATCCGAGGCCGCGATGTCCTGCCTTGCCCGCAGAAGCTGCCTCAGCGCCGGAAGGTCGCGGGCGGGATCGGCCCGGCCCGCGCCGGCATAGGTTTGCAGCAGCTTGCGCAGCTTGCGTTGCGCCATGCCCGCGAAGGGCCAGGATTTGCCCTGCGCCTCGCGCCATTGCAGCTCCAGCGCGTCCAGCGGCATGTCGGCCAGGCCTTCGTCCGGGTAGCGGGCCGACAGGGACGACCGGGCCCGTGCCGCGCGCCCCAGGGCGTCCTGCAGGGCGCCAAGCTGCGCGCGGGCCATATCAGACGCGCGCAGGGCATCGGCCGCGACTGCGGGCTGGCCCAGCCGCCGGGCGGCCAGCCAGCCAAGGGCCGCCGCGATGTCGGGATTGTCGGCGTCACCGGGCGGCAGGCCAAGCCGCTGCGCCAGCGCGGCGCGCGCCTCTCGCGCGGCGGCGCGGGCAAGGCGCAGCGCGTGGGCGCAGTCCAGATAGCGGTCCTGCCAGCCGAAGGACCACTCGCCCCCGTCCAGCAGCGACAGCGGCCCGGCGGGGTCCAGATCCGCGACGGCCCGGTGGCGCGCGCCAAGATCTGCGGCCAGGGCGCGCAGGCGCTGCCAGCTTGCCTCGTCATGGCAGTCCTTGTTGTCGAAGCGCAGCGCAAAGCCCGGCGCGCCGCTCGCGACCCTGCCGATGGCCTGGAAGACGCTGAAGCCCTGCGTGTCTGGGCGGTGCAGCGCATCGGCATAAGCGTTCAACTGGTCGCGCGTCAGGCGCAGATCCTCGGATACGCGGATCCAGTCCTGCGCCTGCGCCGCAGCGGCCCGGTCCCAGGACCGGCCAAGCTGGGCCAGCACGCTCTTGCGGTCGGCCTTGCTGGAATGCAGTTCCAGCACCGCGTCGCCCAGGCCCTGACGTTCCAAACGGCGATGCACCACATCCAGTGCGGCGGATTTTTCCGCCACGAACAGGACCGTGCGGCCCCGGCCAAGCTGGTCGGCGATGATGTTGGTGATGGTCTGGCTCTTGCCGGTGCCGGGCGGGCCGATCAGCACGAAGTCGCGCCCCTCGGCCGCCGCCAGCACGGCGGACAGCTGCGAACTGTCGGCGGGCAGCGGCGCCAGCAGGTCGCCGGGGGCGTGCTTGCGGTCGATGTCCGACGGATGGGGCATGGGCGTTCCCGCGCCTTCGAAGGCCTCGGTCGGGTTGTCCACCAGATGGGCCACCAGCCGGCTTTCGCGCAGGCTGTCGGTGCGGTCCACCAGATCCTTCCACATCAGGTATTTCGCGAAGGAAAAGGTGGACAGCGCGAAATCCTCGACCACCTCGAAGCCCGCCACGTCGCGCACCCGCTGGCGCAGGATCTCCATGATCCGGGGGATGTCGAGGCCGCTTTCGTCGCGCGGCAACTCGCTCTCAAGGTCGGGAATACGCAGTTCGAAATCGCGCTTGAGCATTTCCAGAAGGGTTGCGTTGATGCGCACCTCGTCTTCCAGCTGGCTCAGCCGGAACTCGGACTGGGCCGAGCGGCGTTCGAGCCTGACCGGCACCAGCAGAAGCGGCGCGCGATAGGACCGGCTGTCGCCTTCCGTCCGTTTCCAGCGCAGGAAGCCCACGGCCAGGAACAGCGTGTTGGTGCCGCCCTCGGCCATGTCGCTGCGCGCCTTGCGGTAAAGCTCGGTCAGGCGGTCGGTCATCTCGCGCGCGGTCAGCGGCACGGCGAACTGGCCGCGCGTCAGGGCGTCCGCCGCCAGTTCCCGCTCGATCCGGCGGGCCTCGTCGGCAGGGATGTCGCGGCCCGCAACGGCGTTTTCATCCTTGAGCGCCAGCAGGCGGAAGACCTCGCCATGGGCAAGGCGGTCCTCGGTCGCGGAAATGTCGGTGCAGACCATCGGCACCGCGCCTCGCGTGTCGCGGAAGTTCAGAAGCCGGTTGGCCAGCGACAAATCCAGCAGCTTGCGCTGCCAGCGTTCGATGCGGCCGATGGCGGTGGTGGGCGCTTCCTCGGCCAGTTCGCCGGGCAGCAGTCCCAGATCCAGGGGGCGGGGCAGGGCGGCGGGCGATGCGGCCCCCTCGTCCTCGGGCGACGGGGCGCCGGGAATGCGGTGGCTGGCCAGCGGGCGGATCCGCGCGGCGCGGGCGCGGTTGATGTCCACCGCCTGGATGAATTCGGCCTCGCGCGCCTCGGACAGGCGGTCGCGTCCGGCCGCGACCGCCTCCTCGAAGCCCACGGCGGGGCGGCGGGTCAGCAGGGTGGTTTCCAGGGGCACGAATTCGCGCGCGGCCGCAGCCTTCCTGACCGCCACCACATCGGGTTCGACCAGCCGGCCGAAATCCTTTCGGACCAGCCAGACGCCGACCCAGGCATGGCCCTGAGAGAACAGCACCGCCGTGTTCAGCCCTGCCGCCTCATAGGCCGCTGCCATCAGCAGCGTGCTGTCCAGGCAGGTCGCAAGGCCTTCGGACAGGATCCGTTCGGGATCGCGGATCTTCTGCCCGGCCTGTTCGAAGGATGCGGGCGGCACGGCATAGGTCAGGCCAAGGCCCGTCGCCGCCGACCAGATCGCCCCCGCCAGCATCCAGACCCGCAGGGGATCGTTGCCCTGGTATCCGTCGATGGCGCCCGAATGGCCCGCCGCTTCCAGCAGGCGCGCGGCCTCCTTCAGGATGCGCGCGACCGCCGGCTGGTTGGGCGAGACGAAGGCCGCCAGGATGTTGTCCATCTCGGCCAGGCCGCCCCATTCGTCCCGCGCCAGCATCTCGATCCGGTGCGTCGTTTCGGCCTCCTCCAGCCCCTCGGCGGACAGGCGGAAGTGAAGAAGGCCGATCTCGGCCTCGTCCAGGCCCGCCAGCATCGCGGTGTCCAGCGGGGTTTCCAGATCGGTCAGCTGCACCGTCGCGCCGGGCGCGATGCGATCCACGGCCCAGGTCTTTTCGCGCAGGATGGCGGGGCTTGCCGACAGGGTCAGGCGGATGTCCCGGACGGGTTCCGTTCCCGTGTTCCCGATCTCCAGCCCCTTGACGACGGCCACGCCGTTCTGGGCGGTGGCGAAGTTCACCTTGGCCGCCAGGACCGGATGCAGCGCCAGCGACGGGGCCGGTTCGGATGTTGCGGGCAAAGGGATAAGCGGGATTTCATCCTGCATGGTCTTGTCTTTCAGAGGGATTGCAGATCGATGACGTTGGCCGCCGGGCAGGCGGCGCGGGCGATGTCGCACAGGTGGCGGTGATGGGTCAGATAGATCACCTGCCCCGCGCGCGACATCTCCGCCAGCAGCGCGAAGGCCGCGGCTGCCCGGTTGTCGTCAAAGGTTTCCATGATGTCGTCGGCGACAAAGGGAACGGACGGGCGGCTTTGCGCCAGTTCGTGATAGCCCGCGATGCGCAGCGCCAGGTAAAGCTGGAACCGCGCGCCCTTGGAGAGGTCCGCCGCAAGCTTCGCGCCCTCGGCGGCGGGCAAGGCCACCAGAACCTCGGCTTGGCCGTCGGGCTGGGTCGCAAGGCCGCGATAGGCCCCGCCGGTCAGCCTGGCGAAGGCGTCCGAGGCGCGGGCCAGCATGGCGCTGCGGTGCTGGTCGCGATAGCGGCGCATTCCCGTCTCGAAAGCCATCAGGCCGAAGCGGGCGGCAAGGTGGCTGCGGGCCCGTTCCCGGATCTCCAGCAGCAGGTTCTGGCGTTCGGACGCGATGCGGGCCAGGGCATCGTCCCCGCCCACGGCCTCGATCCGGCGCCTGGCGTCCAGATGCGCGGCCAGGCAGGTTTCCGTCCGGTGGCGCAGGATCTGCCCGTCGGCCTTCAGCCCCTCGATCCGCTGCCGGATCGTGTCCGCGTCGTCTGCATCCGCGGGCCGGGGCCGGTCGCGCAACTCGTCCTCAAGGGCGGCGATGTCCTGGCGCAGCAGGGCAGCCTCCAGGCAGCAGGCGACATGATCGGATAGGGCGCCCTGATCCGCCGCCCAGCCAAGCGACGCGCCAAGGCGGGCGGCTTCCCGTTCCCTGGCCTCCAGCAGGCGGCGATCCTCGTCGTCCTGGCGCATTTCCTCGGCCTGCTGCCGGGCCAGACCTTCGCGGTCCCGCGCCATGTCCTGGGCCCGGCGCAGGCGCGACAGGACATCGGTCCAGGGCGCCGCGTCGGGCAGGTCCAACACCCGCATGATCGCCGTCCGCGCGTTCTGGAAGCGGTCGCGGTTCGCCTCCATCTTGGCGATCCGGTCTTCCAGCATCGCCCGATCCCGGACGGCGGTGCCAAGCCGGTCCAGTAGGTCGAGGATCACGCCCAAGCCGGGATCCTCGTCGGCATGATCGGCCAGGATGGTGCCCTGGCTGGCCTCGGCCCAGTGCCGCCGCCAGCAGGCCAGCGCCTCGCGGGCGTCCCTTTCGGCCCCCTCGCGGTCGCGCAGGTCCGCGGCAAGGCCGGTCAGGCGGCGGCGGGCCTCGCGGCGGCGCTCGGTGGCGTCCAGGCGTGCGATGGCGGCGGCAAGCAGGCTGTCGTAATCGCGCCCGGTTCCACCCTCCGCTTGGCCAAGGGCGGCGGCAAGCGCGCGGGATGCACCGTCCAGCAGATCCTCGCCGCGCCGCAGGGCGGTTTCGGCATTCTGCAGCGTCCGGCGCTCCGCCAGCGCAGCAAGCCGCAAGTCAAGCCAATGCTTCAGATCTGCCAGCGATCCCCCGTCCAGGCCAAGCCCGGCGCAGGCAGAGCCCACCGCAGCCCCGATCGCGTCCTGTTCCCCAAGGGCGGCTTCCAGCCTTGCCCCCGCATCCTCCAGGCGCGCGGCAAGCCGGTCCCGCTCGCTCCGTTGCAGGGCCTCGCGCCGCGCCTCGGCCATGGCTTCGGCCAGAAGGGCCGAGATCCGGTCATCCTCGCGCAGGGCCTGTTCGAAATCGCGGGCGCTGGCCCTGTCCATCGCGGCCAGATGCGCGGCCCATCGCGCTTCGCGCCTGCTGCGGGCGCTCGCGGCCTCGGCCAGCGTGATCCCCGTGGCCGACCGGGCCTGCGCATCCCCCGCCATCCCGGCCTGCAGGCGGTCCAGCGCGGCGCGCAGATCCTCGGCCTCGCGGCGCGCGTCGCCTTCCCGCTGGCGCGCGGCTTCCCGGCCCGCCTCCCAGTCGCGGATCTGCCATCCCGGCGGAACGCTCAGGGCGGCAAGCCCCGCGGCTTCCCCGGTCCAGGGCGCCAGGGCCTCGACCGCAGCGGACAGCCTGGCCTCTGCCGCGTCGCAGTCGCGCCGCGCGCGATGACAGATGTCGGCCGGATCCTGGGCGCGCAGCCGGGCCAGCAGCGCGGCAAGGGCGGCGTCGTCGTCCACCGGGCCCGGATCGCCCAGCCGGTCGCGTTCCCGCGCCAGCAGGTCCGCGGCCTTGCGCGTCTCGGCGGTGGCACTGGCCAGGGCCGTCGTCAGCCCGGACCGTTCGGACAAGAGCGACCGCAGCCGGGCCAGCGTGGCGGCGGGCAGCACAAGATCCGATGCCTGCGCGCCATCCTGTCCCAGTTCCGCCACAAGCGCGGCGATCCGCGACCGAGCTTCGCCGGCCTCGGGCCAGCGGCGGGGCAGATCCTTGACCGCCGCATCATGTTCGGGCCGCAGCGCCTCGGCCGCGTCGATGTCCTCGGCGCAGGCGAGCGCGGCGGCGTCGGTATTCACGGCGTCCAGCTTTTCCGCAAGCCCTTGCAGCCGCAGCGCGCGGTCGGCGATGCGGGTGTTCAGCGCCAGCCGGTCGCGTTCGATCCGGTCGGCCTCGTCGCGCGTAAGCGCGCCCGCGTCCGGCAGATGCGCCAGGGGCCGCAGCCGGTCCCGAAGCCTGGCAAGCTTGGCCAGCAGCGGCAGGGTCGCGGCGATGTCCTGAAGCCGGTCCAGTTCCGCCTGTGCCGCGTCCTCGGCCGCGCGGGCCTCGCGCCAGGCCTGCTCTGCCGCTTCCGCCTCGCGCACCAGCTTCTGCAGCGCGCCTGCCGAAACCTCGATGCCGCGCCGCCGGGCATCCAGGTCGGCCAGATGCTTCCTGGCGTCGTAAAGCCAGCCGCTGCGCTTGCCGGGGCGATGAAAGCCGTCCAGATCCGCGCGGATGGCGTCCAGCCGGGGGGCAAGGTCGGCCAGGCCCGCGCTGGCGGAAAACAGCATCTCGCCCAGGTCGCCCCGGCTGGCCAGGATGCTGTCGCCGCCCTTTTCCAGCGTGTCGTCGTCCAGCGAGAACATCGCGGCATAGCTGTCGCGCGACAGCCCGCCCAGGACCGATTGCAGGACGGTTTCGGGGATCGGCGCATCATGCCCGTCCAGCAGGCTGGCATTGTTGCGCTTGAGCCGCCGCAGGTCCAGCGCGCCCCCGGCATGGGACAGCCGCGCCCCGATCTGCATGGTCGGGCCGGGATGCAGGAAGTCATAGCGGCTGCGCAGCGGGATCCCGAACAGCAGATCCAGCCAGGCCGAGAACAGCGTGGATTTCCCGGCCTCGTTCGGCCCATAGACGACATGAAGATCGGCCCCGCCCGGCGCCGGTTGCGCAAAGGCCAGCGATGTCGCGGTAAAGCGACCATAGCGGGTCAGATCCAGCCGTTCGAGGCGCATCAGGCGGCCTCGTCCCCGGCCAGCCGCGACAGGATCGCCGGAATGCCCTGCAGCAGCAGGTCACGGCAGTGTCCGGGCAGGCCCGCCTCGTCCTGGCCCAGGATGTCGCGCGCCTCGGGCGGCAGGTCGCGCAGCAGGTCGCGCGCGGCGGAGAGCAGCGCGCCTTCCAGGCCCCGATCCCGGGGCAGGTCGTTCAGCACCATCGCCGCCAACTCGCCCGGCAGTCCCGGGCCCGTCAGGGCGGGGGCATCGGCCCCGTCCGCCAGCCGCAGTTCCAGCTTGTCGATCCAGAGCCCGCCTGTGCCGGATGCGAAGGCGCGGGCTTCCTCGGTCAGGCGGTCGTGGTCGCGCGCCAGCCGCCAGGCAAGCGGCGTGGTCCCCCGCAGCACGGGCCGGATCACCAGATGGCTTTCCGCGCGCGGCGCCCGGCCGATGCGGCGGATTTCGGCTTCCAGCAGCGCCAGCAGGCCGGGCCAGTCGGCGGCGGGCGAACAGTCCACATCGACCCGCTCGAACCGGATCGAGGCCACTGCGCGCTGGTCCAGCGTGACCGCGTGGTCGTCGGCCACATCGACAAGCGTGACCGAGGTGGGACCGGCCTCGCCGATGTCGCGCCCCTGCGGGATGCCCGGCATGACGATCGTGGTGCGTCCCACATGTTCGGATCGGCGGTGGACATGGCCAAGCGCCCAATAGTGATAGCCGTGCCCGTCCAGGTCGCCCAGGGCGCAGGGCGCATAGGGATCGTGGCCCGGACTGCCGTTCAGGCTGGTATGCAGCATGCCGATGTTGAAGGCGCCGGGCCGGGGCGCGGGATAGCGGGGCAGCAGGCTTTCGGGCGCATGGGGATCGCGGAAGCTGAGCCCGTGGATGGCGACGCGGTGGCCCCGGATCTCGATCTCGGAGGTGGAGGGGCGGCCGGAAAACAGCACCGTGTTGTCGGGCGCGTCCAGCTCGCCGGTCTGGCGGGCCAGCGCATCGTGGTTGCCGCGGATGATGAAGCAGCGGATCCCGGCCTCTCTCAGGCGCAGCAGTTCCTGTTTCAGGAACCGGGGCGTCTTGGTCGAGCTGTGTTCGCCATCCCACAGGTCGCCCGCGATCAGCAGGAAGGCCGCATCCTCATGGATGCACAGATCCACGATCCGCGAGAAGGCCGCGCGAGAGGCGATGCCGACCTCTCGGGCAAGGTCGGGATCGCGCAGGGCCATCGCAGTCAGGGGGGCGTCGAGATGCAGATCGGCGGTATGGACGAAGCGGAAGCTCAAGGGATTGCACCGGCGGCAGGGTTTTCCACTAAATATCGTGCAGGATGACCCTAGCGGCAAGCCAATTAAGCCGCTTCCAAGCCCCCAGGACGGCCCGAAAGGCCGGAATCCATGGGCCTGAAGCCCGCTTTCGCGGATTCCGGCGGCAGGCGCGGCGGCCGGATGGCGCCCACCGGCGCGCTGCCTGTTTCCCCGGCGCCTCCAGGGGCACCCGATTCTGTCCGCCGGAACATCACCGGCCCGCCCTGTCGGAGGATGCCGCGAAGGGCGTGTCGGCATCGGGATCGCGGCCGCTGCTGCGGTCGAGATGGCGCATGACGGGCGTCACCGTCAGCCCGTGCATCAGGATGGACAGCAGCACCACCAGGCCGACGATGGCCCAAAGCCGCTCGGCCCCCGCGACCTCCATGTGGTTCAGCCCATAGGCCATGTAGTAGATCGAGCCCATGCCCCGGATGCCGAAAAAGGCGATCGTCAGCTTTTCGCCCCAGGCCGCCCGGAAGCCCCGCAGGCCGATCAGCCCGGTCACGGGCCGGATCACCAGCAGGATCACCAGCGCCGCGGCGATATCCGTCCAGGCCAGGGCGTCCAGCAGCCCCCTGGCCAGCGCGCCGCCGAACAGCAGCAGAAGCACCATCATCGCCAGGCGTTCGACCTGTTCGGTGACATCGTGCATCTCGCGGTGGAAATCGTGGCTGCGATGGGCATGGCGGAAGGTCAGGGCGGTGACGAAGACCGACAGGAAGCCATAGGAATGGATGATCTCGGTCAGGCCATAGGACAGGAAGGTGGCGGACAGCGCGATCAGCCCGTCGCCGGTCTGCGCAAGCTTGGTTTCGGCGGGGATGCGGAAGGTGATCCAGCCGAAGGCGCGGCCGATCAGGTATCCGCCCGCGACCCCCGCGCCGATTTCCCACAGCACGTTGTAGGCCAGCCATTTGGCGGCCCAGGGCTCGCCCGTGGCGGCGGCCAGGGACAGGGCGATGGCCAGGTGGACAAAGGGAAAGGCCGCGCCGTCGTTCATGCCCGCCTCGGATGTCAGGCCGAAGCGCACCTCGTCCTCCTCTCCGCTCTTGGGTGGGCCCACCTGCACGTCCGAGGCCAGGACCGGGTCGGTCGGCGCGAGCGAGGCGCCCAGAAGCAACGCAACGGGCCAGGACAGCCCCATCCATGTCCCGGCGAGAGCCGTGATCGCCGCGATGCTGAGCGGAAGGGTCACGAGGATCAGCCGCCAGGTCACCTGCCAGCGGCGCAGCCCGAAGACCCGGTCCAGCTTCAGTCCCGCCCCCATCAGTGCGATGATGATGACAAATTCGGTGAACCGCTCGGTGATCTCGGGATAGGCCAGGGGCAGGGGCGCCAGCCCCGCCTGCGGCAGCGAAAAGATCGCCGCCCCCAGGCCGATGCAGACGATGGGCAGCGACAAGGGCAGCCGCCGCAGCGCCAGGGGCAGCCAGGCCACCAGGGCGATCAGGACGCCCGCGCCGGTCAGGACAAGGATGTAGGGGTCAGGCTGGAACAGCGTGGTCATGCCCGTCAACGCCGCAGGGGGGCTTCCGGTGGCATGGTCGCAACCGCATCCGGCGCGAACACGCGGCCTTCCTGCCGCCAGCGGGCGTCGCGGCATCGGCAAGGGTGATCGCGCAGGCCAAGGGAAATTGCGGAACGGGCCGGCTTGATCCGTTCGGACTTCAGTCCAGTATCCCTTTCCGGGCATTCGGGGGATCATGGGCCATGCTGGGGCTGGATCGGGTTCGCACATCATGGAACGGCGCGTCGCTGGCCACGCGCTTCGGACTGGCGGGCGGGCTGGTCCTTCTGGTCTTCGGCCTTCTGGTCGGCGGCCTGACGGCGCAGCGGATCCAGCAGACCGTGGTCCGCAACACCGCCACCGCCGCGGCGCTCTACATGGACAGCTTCCTTCATCCCGTGGTCGAAAGCTATGTCAGCGGCCAGTCGCCCTCGCCCGCGATGCGGCGCGCCCTGCAGGAGGTGCTGCCGGGCACGCCGATGGGGGATCGCGTCCTGTCCTACAAGATCTGGCGCCCCGGCGGGCTGGTGATCGAGGCCTCGGACCCGGAACTGATCGGCCGGATCTTTCCCCCTTCGGACGAGTTGCGCCAAGCCTGGTCGGGCCGCATCGCCGCCACCTTCGAGGACGAGGCCGAGGAAGAGGACATGGCCGAACATGCCCTGGGCGTGCCCCTGCTGGAGATCTACAGCCCGGTCCGCGCCGACTGGACCGGAGAGATCATCGCCGTGGCCGAGGTTTACGTGGCCGATCCCAAGCTGAAGGCCGACCTGACCGCCTCGCGCAACATGGCGCTGGCGGTCGTGGGGGGCGCGGGGCTGGGGCTGGGATCTCTGCTCTACGCCATCGTCTATGGGGGCAGCCGCACCATCGAACGGCAGCGCCGCGCCCTGGACCGCCGCCTGGCGGACCTGCGGCGCCTGTCCGACCGGAACGAGGCGCTGCGCCTGCGGGTCCAGCAGGCCGCCGGACGCGCCGTCCTGTCAACCGAACACGGGCTGCGCCGCATCGGGGCGGATCTGCATGACGGTCCGGCGCAATACCTGGCCTATGCCAGCCTGCGCGTCGATGCGCTGGGCCGGGCGATGGATCACCCGCCGGGCGAGCTGGCCGACCTGCGCGAGGCGCTGGACCGGGCGATGACGGAAATCCGGGCGATCTCGCGCGGGCTGGTCCTGCCCGAGGTGGCGGGCCTGTCCGCCCCGCAGATCGTCCGCCTTGCCGCCGAGGCCCATGGCGCGCGCAGCGGCCAGCCGGTGGATCTGGCGGTCGAGGGCGAATGCACGGCGCCGCTGACGCCCGCCCTGCGGGTCTGCCTGTTCCGCTTCACGCAGGAAGGGCTGAACAATGCCAGCCGCCACGCTCCCGGATCGGACCTTGCGGTCGTCCTGTCCTGTTCGGCGGCCGTCCTGCGCCTGGCGGTGCGCGATACCGGGCCGGGGCCGGCGTCTGAGGCCGCGCCGGGCCTTGGCCTTTCCGGCCTGCGCGACCGGGTCGAGGCGCTGGGCGGGCATTTCGGCCTTGATCGCAGGGATGGCCGGACCGAGTTGTGGATGGAGGTGACGACATGACCATGCACCGCGTTCTGGTGGCGGACGACCATCCGCTGTTTCGCGAAGGGGTCGCCCGGACCCTGGCCGAAAGCGGCCATTTCCTGGTGGTCGGCACCGCCGCCTCGGGCGCCGAGGCGGTGGAGGAGGCCGCGCGGCTGGCGCCCGACATGGTGCTGCTGGATCTGTCCATGCCGCAGGGGGGGCTGTGGGCGCTGGAACGGATCATGCGGCTCGATCCCGCCCCCGTGGCGGTGATGCTGACCGTGTCCGAGGACAGCGACGCCGTCTTTGCCGCCCTGGAGGGCGGCGCGCGGGGCTATCTTCTGAAAGGCATCGGCGGGGCCGAACTGGTCGCGATCCTCGGACGCGTGATGGCGGGGGAAAGCCATGTGGCCCCGGCCCTTGCCGCGCGGCTGCTGACCCGGATGCGCAGGCCCCAGGCCACCGCCGATCCCCTGGCATCCCTGACCGCGCGAGAGGAGGAAATCCTGCGCCTCGTGTCGTCCGGCCTGTCCAACAAGGAGGTCGCCCGGCGCCTCGACCTGCAGGAACGCACGGTCAAGCATCACATGACCCAGATCCTGCAGAAGCTGCATCTGCGCAACCGCACCGAAGCCGCGCTTGTGGCGCAAAGGCGATGGGGCGACGGCTAGGGCGGATCGACATTCAGCAGATACAAGGGGGGTGCAGTCCGCTTCCCCGCCCGCGTGATCGGGTTCCGCCAGAGACGGTGCCATCCCGTACCCACGAGAGGCTGGCGCCCGACCCGGTGGGCGTGTAAGCGCCCGCCGGAAGGTGAGGAGTGCCCGGAAAAAGGT
This sequence comes from Paracoccus sp. SSK6, assembly GCF_039770665.1. Lineage (NCBI taxonomy): Bacteria > Pseudomonadati > Pseudomonadota > Alphaproteobacteria > Rhodobacterales > Paracoccaceae > Paracoccus > Paracoccus sp. SSK6. The sequence continues at coordinate 220,890 of NZ_JBDPNJ010000003.1, forward strand.
CCGGTGGACCTTTTTCGCGACGAACGGGCGAAGCCCCAGCAAGGCGGGCGCTGGCCGGGCCTTTGGGGCCCGGCGGTTTGGGTAGCAATCTCATCGCGTGGCGAAGGTGAGGGCCTTCGCCAGATCAAGGGCGGCGCAGGGGTGAATGCCGGTCCGCCCCAGGGGTGCCGTCCCGCGCGTCTGGTCAGCGGGCAAGGGCGCCCAGGCGGTTATAATCCTGCCGGGTGGCGGGACGCTCGACCACGGTGCGGTTCTGCGCGTCCTTCAACTCGTAGCGGCCGTTTTCCAGCTCCTCGCGCCAGCCGTCGGCATAGGTCACCTCGATCCCTCGGGCCGAGCGTTCCAAGCGCGCGGGCGTGCGGTCGCCGGGCGTCCCGATGGTGCCGGGATCGCGCCCGGCCTTGCGGTCATCGTCCCGTCCGCGTCCCCGGCCACGATCGTCGTTTCCGGCACCGTCATCGGCGCCCCGGCCGCGTCCGTGGTCATCGCCCCGGTCGTCGCCGCCCCGGCCGCGCCCGCCATTGTCGTCGCCGCCCTTGTCGTCTCCGCCACGGCCATGGCCGCCGCTGTCATCACCGTTGCCGTCATCGCCGCCGCGACCGTGGCCTCCGCTGTCGCGGCCGCCGCCGTTGTCGTCACCGCCGCGACCATGGCCGCCGCCATCGCCGCCACGACCTCCGCCATTGTCGTCGCCGCCGCCGTCATCGCCGCCACGGGCATGGGCAAAGGCCGCGGAAAGCGTCGGGGCCTTGCCCTGGCCGAAGTCCGGCGCGACCGGGGCGGCGATGGCCGCACCGGCAAGCAGCACCAGCAGCAGCCGGGATTTCGCCGGGCGATGCAGGGAAGATGCTGGATTACGCATGGGAATGTCCTTTCTTGTCTGGCCCTGAGGCATCGAAGCACCCTTGCAGTGAAGCACGGCTTGCCCTTGAAGGGATCGGACCAAGGTCCAGCCCGCGCGCCGCAAAGGTCCGGCCAGGCAGCGCCCTGACGGGCCATCCCGGAACGACGGGGCTGCCTTCTGCCATGGCTGGCCGCGATGGGCCTGCCCTGCGGCGGGGAACATTGTCCGCCATCCGCGGTTCGAAGACGGATCCACCGCAGGGGAATCGCAGGGATGAAAGCCCATCGGAACTCGATACGCGGCGCGACGGTCGTCATCACCGGCGCCTCCAGCGGCATCGGCCAAGCCACGGCCGAGGCCTTTGCCCGCCAAGGCGCGCGCCTGGTCCTTGTCGCGCGCGACGGGGGCGCGACCGAGGCGGTGGCCCAGGACTGCCGCGACCTGGGCGCCGACGCGCTGGCCATCGCCGCCGACATCACCGACGCCATGGCGATCACCGAGGTCGTGCAGCAGGCGGCCGATTACGGGGGCGGCATCGACATCTGGGTCAGCAACGTGGGCACCGGCGCGGTGGGCGCCTTTCACGAAGTCCCCATCGAGGCGCATGAGCAGGTGGTCAGGACCAACCTGATCGGCCACATGAACGACGCCCATGCCGTGCTGCCGGTCTTCCTGCGCCAGCGCCGGGGCGTCTTCATCAACATGATCTCGCTGGGCGGCTTTGCCGCCGCGCCCTATGCCGCGGCCTACAGCGCCAGCAAGTTCGGCCTGCGCGGCTTTGCCGAGGCGCTGCGGGGAGAGCTTATGCACGAACCCGGCATCCATATCTGCGACATCTACCCGTCCTTCGTGGACACGCCGGGGATCGCGCATGGGGCGAACTATACGGGGCGCGAACTGTCGGCACCGCCGCCGATGCTGGATGCCCGCCGGGTGGCGGATGCCATCGTGGCTGTGGCGGCGCGGCCGCGTCCGACAACCATGCTGGGCGCGCCCACGGCGCTGATCCGGCTGGCCCATGCCGTTTCGCCGGAACTGACGACGCGGGCGACGGCCCTGTTCCTGGAATCCTATTTCCGCCGCGCGCCCCGCACCGCCATCGACGGCGGCACCCTGTTCCGCCCCCCGGCAAGTCCCGGCGGCATCGACGGGGGCCTCCGCTCGCCCGCGCAGCGGCCGACGGTCACGGGCGTGGCCTTGGGCCTCGCCGCGCTGGGGGTGGTGGCCGTGGCGTTGAAGGGGCGGCGGCGATGACCGATGTCACCTATCCGCCGCTGGATACCCTGAAGCCCGTCACCGACGGCATCTGGGTGGTGGACAGCGGCCCGATGAAGGCCATGGGCGTCGTGCCGATCCCGCTGCGGACAACGGTCATCCGCCTGGCGTCGGGCCAGGTGCTGGTCCATTCGCCGTCCCGGCTGACCCCGGATCTTGAACGGCAGATCGCCGGGCTCGGGCCGGTCCGCCACCTTGTCGCGCCGAACATCGCGCATTGGACCTTTCTGAAGGACTGGCAGCAGCGGTTCCCCGAGGCCACGACCTGGGCCGCGCCGGGATTGCGCAAGCGCGCGCAGGTCCGCCGCGCGGGGTTGCGGCTGGACCATGACCTGGGCGATGCCTCGGCCCCCGGCTGGCCAGGCGAACTGGCGCAGATCGCGGTCCACGGGGCAGGCGGCTTTTGCGAGGTCGCGCTGCATCACCGCCCTGGCCGCACGCTGGTCCTGGCCGACATGGTCCAGAACTTCGAGCGCGCGAAGCTGCCGGTCCTGCTGCGCCCCCTGGCGGCTGCGGCGGGCGTGCTGGCGCCCCATGGCCGCGCCCCGGCCTATCTGCGCGCCATCGTCAGGCTGGGCGGCGCACCCGCGCGCGAGGCCGGACGCCGCCTTGTCGCCACGCGCCCCGAACGGGTCATCTTCGCCCATGGGACGTGGTTCGACCGCGACGGCGCCGAACGGCTGGAACGGTCGCTGCGATGGCTTGCGGGATAGGGCGGGTCGATATTCAGCAGCGCCCTTGATCTGGCGAAGGCCATCGCCTTCGCCACGCGATACGGGTGCCACGACGACCGCCGGGCCTCAAAGGCCCGGCCAGCGCCCGCCCCGCCCCCAGGCGGGCGCTTCACGCCCCCCTCGGGTCGGGCGCTGCCCTCAAGGGATCGCGGGATGGCACTGTCTCTGATGGCGATGTCGCGCGCAGGCGGGGGAAACGCATGCGTTTCCTGGTCCCGCCTGTTCGGGCGCGTGAACTGCGCTGCCTTCCGTTTGCGGAATGCCTATCCGCCCCCGACCGGCCACATCCGCGACCAGACGCCATCGCGCCGGATCAGGGCATGGTGGCAGGCGGCGGCGACATGGACCGTCAGCACGGCGATCAGGACAAGGGCGCCGGTGAAATGGATGGCCTGGGCGGTTTCCGCCACCCGTTCGGATTTCGCGATCCAGGGCCCGGCGCCCAGCCAGTCCAGAAGCTCGACCGGAAAGCCGCCCGCGCGGACGCGGACAAAGCCGCTGACCGGCATGATGACCAGCAGCAGATAGAGCATCGCGTGAGAGGCCCCTGCCGCGCGCCGCTGCCACGCGGGCATCGAAAGCGGCAGCGGCGGCGGCCTGTGCGCCAGCCGGTACAGGATGCGCGCCAGAATCACGGGCACCAGCAGCACGCCCGTGTTCTTGTGAAACAGGAACAGCGTGTCCTGCAGCGGCCTGGGGATGCCTTCGCGGGTCATCACGATCCCCGCCGGGATCATCAGCAGCACGGCAAGCGCGGTGATCCAGTGCAGCAATCGGGCAGGCGGGCGGTAGCCCGGCGGGCGGTCGGCCATGGCGCGGCTCCTTTCCGGGCAGCCTAAAGCATTTTCAGCAAAAGTGGATCCCGGTTTTGCGTCTGAAAATGCCCAAGAATAGCCGCCTGCAGCATTTCGGCAGCCGAAATGCTGCAACAGAAGGCGTGGGTTTCGCGCAGCGGCGGCCGCTTGACGGAATGCGGGCGTGGCATAAGGCTTGGGCCCATGCGCGACACCCGATCCGCAAGCTTGGACCGCACCCGACTGTCCCACCGCGCCGGGCCTGTCCTGGTCCCGCTGGCCTTGGCCGCGCTTGGGGGGACCGTGGTGATCGTGGCGCTGCAAGCGGTGCTTGGCGGGACGGCGGCGGGACTGCGGGGCGCGGTCGCGGTCTTTCTGCTGGTCTGCCTGACGGTGGCCGTCCAGATGCGGCGCGGCTATCCCCACTGCCGGTTCGGGGCCTGCAACGCGGTGACGCTGCTGCGCGCGGCACTGGCCTGCTCGCTGCTGTCGCCGCTGATCGGGGGGCAGGCGGCGGGCTGGGCCGTGGCGGGGGTGGCGGGCATCGGGTTGATGCTCGACGGACTTGACGGGCACCTAGCCCGGCGCAGCGGACTGGCCTCCCGCTTCGGCGCGCGCTTCGACATGGAGGTCGATGCCGGGCTGGCGCTTGTCCTGTCGCTGCATATCCTGGCGGGAACGGCGGTCGGGGCGGAAATCCTGGTGCTGGGGCTGATCCGCTATGGCTTCGTGCTGGCGGGCCTTGCCTGGCCCTGGCTGCGGGCCGACCTGCCCGACCGCCGCTGGCGCAAGGCCGTCTGCGTGCTGCAGATCGCCGTGCTGATCCTGCTGCAAACGCCGCTGCCTTCGCGCGACGGGGCGATCATCCTGGCGCGCCTGGCCGCCGGGGCGCTGATCTGGTCCTTTGCGGTGGACATCCGCTGGCTGTGGGCGCGGCGATGACGAACCTCGCACGGCTTCTGGCCTCGGCGGGGGTCATCCATCTGGTCCTGGCCCTGCCCGCCGCGCCGATGCCCGTGGCCGAGGCGCTGCTGCGGATCGCCCCCGAACTGCCGCTGGTCCTGCTGGCGCTGTCCTGCGGGGGGCGGGTCGGGCGTGTGGCAATCGTGGCCGCGCTGTGGGTTCTGGCAATCCAGAAGATCGCGGATCTTGCCATGATGGCGGCCTTCGGGCGGGTCTTCAACGTCATGGTGGACCTGCCGCTGGTCACGGCGGGACTGCGGCTGGTTGCCGGAAGCGTCGGGATTGGGGGGCTTGCGCTGGGACTGGCCGTGACAGCGATCGCCGCCGGGGCAGGGGCTTGGCTGCTGTGGTGGGCAGGCGGGGTCTGGTCCCGCTGGCGGGGGCGGACTGGCGGGCGGATGGGCCTTGCGGCGCTTGCCGCCCTGTCGCTGGCCGCCGCCGGACTGGAGCAGGGCTGGGCCGGAAACGGCCCCTATGTCCTGGCCCGGATCGAGCTTGTGCGGAAAACGGCACGGGATCTGCGGCAGACGAGGCTGCTGGCCGCGCAGGACGGGTTTGCCCAAGCTACCGGCCTTCTGGTGGACATCGACCGGGACGTGCTGGTCATCTTTGTCGAAAGCTATGGCCGGGCCAGCTTCGACGTGCCCTTCCATGCCGGGATGCATGGAAACACGTTGCGCGCCGCCGAACGGGCCCTGGCCGGGGCCGGGCTGGCGATGCGGTCGGGCTTTCTGACGGCGCCGACGCAGGGGGGCCAAAGCTGGCTGTCCCATGCCACCTTCGCGAACGGGCTGTGGATCGCGGACGGGGCGCGCCATGGCGCCGTTCTGGCCAGCGGCAGGCAGGGGCTGTTCCACCACGCCCGCCGGGCGGGTTTTCGCACGGCGGCGGTGATGCCCGCCATCACCCTGCCCTGGCCCGAGGGCGAAAAGATGGGATTCGACCGGATCCTCGCCGCAGCCGACCTGGGCTATCGCGGGCTGCCGTTCAACTGGGTGACGATGCCCGACCAGTTCACGCTGGCGGCAGCCGACCGGCTGCTGCGCCCGTCGAACGCGCCGCCCTATCTGTTCGCGCAGGTCGCGCTGGTTTCCTCGCACGCGCCATGGGTGCCGGTGCCGCGCCTGCTGCCCTGGGACAGGGTGGGCGACGGGTCGGTGTTCGACCCGATGGCCCTGTCCGGCGACCCGCCCGAGGTGGTCTGGCGCGACCGGGACCGCGTGCGCCGCGCCTATCGCGAGGCCATCGGCTACAGCCTGGAAACCGTGATGGATTATGCGCGCCTGCACGCCGCCGATCCGCCGCTGATGATCGTCCTGGGCGATCACGGGGCGGCGCCCTGGGTCGCCATGGGCGGCGGCGCGGATGTCCCGATCCACCTGATCGGCCCCGCGCCTCTGGTGGAACGCGCGGCAGGCTGGGGGCTGGCGCCCGGCCTGATCCCGCCCCCCGGGCAGCAGGCCATCCCCATGGACCGGATGCGCGACCTGATCCTGCGCGGCTTCGGCGGGCATGGGCCGCGCCCATGATGCCGGTTGCTTTGCGGCGCGGCTTGGGCATCAAATGACGGAAGGCCCGGCCTTGCCGCGCCCGAACGAAGGAGGTCGTGATGTCGCCTTTCCCGATGACGCGGCGGGGCCTGCTGGGGGCAGGCGCGGCCGGAATCGCCTTGGCCGGGACGGGCCTGGTCCGTCCGGCGCGCGCGCAGACCCCCGTCGCGTTGCAATTGTCCTGGCTGCATTCCGTCCAGTTCGCGGGCAGCTATATCGCCCAAAGCCGGGGCTGGTGGAGGGAGGCGGGGCTGGACGTGTCGCTGCTGCAGGGCGGGCCGAACGCCCCGGTCGAGCCGCCGGTGGTCACGGGCAGGGCCCTGGTGGGCATCTCGGCCGCGGACTACACCGCCGCGGCGGTGGCGCAGGGCGCCCCCTTCAGGATCATCGGCGTGGCGATGCAGAAGAACCCCTTTGCCATCGCCTCGCTGCCCGACAACCCCGTGCGGTCGCCCGACGACCTGCCGGGCAGGCGGATCGGCATGGCGGTCGCCAACACCCCGGTCCTGCAAGCGCTGTGCAGCCTGAACGGCATCGACATGGGCGCGATCCGCATCGTGCCGACGCAGTATTCGGCCCAACCCCTGCTTGCCGGAGAGGTCGATTGCCTGCTCTGCTGGGAAACCGACCTGCCCGTGGCCATGGCCGTCCGGGGGATCGCGGCGGAAACGATGCTGCTGGCCGATCACGGCTATGCCCTGCAGTCGCAGACCTATATCGCCACCGTTGACAGCCTTGCCACCCGCCGCGCGGAACTGGTGGCGCTGATGGCGGGCGAGGCGCGGGGATGGGACGCCTGCCGCACCGATACCGGCGCGGCGGCGGAGCTGACGGTGCGGATGTTTCCCGACGCGGGCCTGGATCCGGCGGTGCAAAGGCTACAGGCGGAACGGCAGGTGCCGCTGATGTTTTCCCCCCTGACAGATGCCAAGGGCTTCGCCTGGTGGACCGACGACGCCGTCGAGGCGAATATCCGCACCCTGTCCCTGCTGGGCAGGCAGGTGACGTCTGATCTGTGGGACCGCTCGATCCTTGAAGAAGTCCATGGGGGCTGAGGCTGCGGATATCGCCTGCCGGGCCCTTGGCAAGCGGTTCGACAACGGGGTCGCGGCGGTCGATGGGATCGACCTGACGCTGGCGGCGGGCCAGACCACGGCGCTGATCGGGCCGTCGGGCTGCGGCAAGACCACGCTCTTGCGCCTGATCGCGGGGCTGGAGGAGCCGACGACCGGGCAGGTGCGCATCGCGGGCAGCCCGCCCGTCGCGCTGTGCCGCCAAGGGGGCCTTTCCATCGCCTTCCAGGATCCCTGCCTGCTGCCGTGGCTGAGCCTTGCGCAGAACGTCGCGCTGGGCCTGACGCTGGCGCGCCGCCCGCGCGACCCGCAGGGGGTGGACCGGCTGATCGGCCTTGTGGGCCTGGAGGGCTTTCAGGGCGCGCGTCCGGCGGCCCTGTCGGGCGGGATGCGCCAGCGGGCGGCCATCGCGCGGGCGCTCGCCAGCCAGCCGCGCGTTTTGCTGCTGGACGAGCCCTTCGCTGCCGTCGATGCGCTGACGCGGCGGCAGTTGGCGCAGGATCTGCCGCCGTTATGGCGGGCCGAGGGCGCGACCACGGTTCTGGTGACCCATTCCGTGGACGAGGCGGTGCTGCTGTCGGACCGCATCGTCGTCCTGTCGCCGCGCCCGGCCCGGATCGTCGCCGACATCCCCGTGCCGCTGCCCCATCCCCGTCCGGCGGACCTGACGGAAACCCCGGTGTTCCGAAGGCTTGCCGCCCAGGCCCTGGCATCGCTGGCGGGCGGGGGCGAACCGCCGCAATCCATGGCGGCGCAATGACCGGAACGGCGCGCCTGGCGGGCGTGGGCGCGTTGCTGGCGCTGTGGCAGGCCCTGGCTTGGGCCGGGGGCGGTTACCTGGCGGCGGGCCCAGTGGGCGTCGTCCGGTGGCTGTGGTCGAACCCCGGCCTTGTGACCCGGGCCGCCGCCGTGACGCTGGCGAATGCCGGCTGGGGCCTTGCGCTGGGCAACGGGGCGGCGGTCCTGCTGGCGGGCTTGGCCATCCTGTGGCCGCGTCTTCTGCCGCTGGTATCCGGGCTGGCCCTGACGGTCTTCTGCCTGCCGCTGATCGCCACCGGCCCGATCCTGCGCGTGGCGATGGGGCCGGGCGAGGGGCCTCAGATCGCGCTGGCGGCCCTGGCCGTCTATTACACCACGCTGATCCCCCTGCTTGCAGGATTGCGGGCGGCGCCTTCGGCCTGGCTGGACCTTGTGCGCAGCCATGGCCGTGGCCGCTGGGCCGAGCTGGTCCATGTCCGCGCCCGTGCCGCGCTGCCCTATCTTCTGGCGGGGCTGCAGATTTCGGCCCCCGCCGCCATCCTGGGCGCTATGGTGGCCGAGTTCACGGGGGCCGAGCGGGGCCTGGGTGTCCTGACGGTCCGCTTTTCGCGCGACCTGGACGTTCCGGCCCTGTGGGGCGTCGCCACCGTGGCGGCGGCGGTGTCCATCGCCCTTTACGCGGCCATCGGCTGGGCGGGGCGCCGGATCCTGGCCGATCCGCCGCCGGTCATCCTGGCCCCGGCGCGCCGGATCGGCGGATCGCCCGTCCGCAGGGCCAACCAGGCTGCCCTGGTGGCCGTTGTCGTGCTGGCGATCTGGTGGGCGGGGATGGAAGTGCTGGATCTGAACCGCTTTTTCGCCAAGCGCCCCCCTGATCTGCTGGCCACGCTGTTGTGGCAGCCCGGCACCGCCACGGCCCTGCTGGCCGCGACGGGGCAGACCATCGCCCTGGCGGTCCCCGGCTATGCGGCGGGGCTGGCGGGGGGCGCGGGGCTGGCGGTCCTGCTGGCGCTGGCGCCCGCCCTGTCGGCGCTGATGACGCCGCTGGCCGTGGCGCTTCGGTCCATTCCCATCGTGACGACCGCCCCCCTTGTCGTTCTGCTGGCGGGGCGGGGCGCTGCGGGCACCGTGTCGCTGGTCGCGCTGATGGTGTTTTTTCCGACCTTCGCCGCCTGCCAGCAGGGGTTGGGCCAAGCGCCGGGGCCGGTCCTCGACCTCTTCCGAAGCTATGGGGCCGGTCCGCTGCGGCAGATAGCGGAGGTCCGCGTGCCCGCCATGCTGCCCGCGCTTTTCGCCTCGGCCCGGATGACCGTGCCTGCCGCCGTCCTTGCCGCCACCGTGGCCGAGTGGCTGGCGACCGGGCGCGGGCTCGGCAACCTGATGGCCGTGTCGGCATCGGTTTCGGACTATGCCATGCTGTGGCTGACGGTGGTGGCCGTCACGCTGGTGTCGGGCGCCTTCCATGCAGCGGTCGCGGCGGTCGAGCGACGGATCTTGGCCATCTTCGCGCCCGAGCAGATGGCGCCATGACGCGCCTGCCGCTGGCTTTCGCGATCCCCGGCGACATCGCCACCCTGACGGGCGGCTTTGTCTATGAACGCCGCCTGCTGGAAGGGCTGCGGGGGGCAGGCCACGACGTGCGGCATCTGCAACTGCCCGCCGGTTTCCCCGACCCCACGCCAGCCGAGATGGCGGCGGCGCTGGCGATGCTGTCCGATGTTCCGGCAGACCGGCCCCTGATCCTCGACGGGCTGGTGTTCGGATCGATCGACACGCAAGGGCTCGCCCGGCTGCGCGCGCCGGTCGTTGCGATGATCCATCATCCGCTGGCGCTGGAAAGCGGGCTGTCGCCCGGCCGCCGCGACCACCTGTTCCGCACGGAACGCGACAACCTGCGGCTGGCCCGGCATGTCCTGGTTCCCAGCCCGCATACCCGCCGCATCCTGATCGACCGCTATGATGTCGCCCCCGATGCCATCACCGTGCTGTGCCCCGGCGTGGACGCGCCGCGCCTGCGGCCCTTGCCCGTCACGCCGCCCCTGATCCTGTCGGTCGGCATCCTGCACCCCCGCAAGGGCCACGACATCCTGATCGACGCCCTGTCGCGGCTGGCCGACCTGGACTGGCAGGCGGTCATCGTGGGCAACCCTTGGGATCTGGACCATGCCGCCGCGCTGGAGCGTCAGCGTGCGGCAAGCCCTATGGCCGGGCGGATCACGCTGGCGGGCCGCGTTCCGGCGGAAGGGCTGGAGGCGCTTTACGCCCGCGCCTCGGTCTTCGCGCTGGCGACGCGATACGAAGGATACGGGATCGTCTTCGACGAGGCGCTGGTGCGCGGTCTGCCGATCGTCAGTTGCCGCACGGGCGCGGTGCCCGACACCGTGCCGCAGCCTGCGGGCCTGCTGGTCCCGCCCGACGATCCGGCCCGCTTCGCCGATGCCATGCGCCTGGTGATCGGGGATCCGGCCCGGCGGCAGGCGATGTCCGCCGCAGCCCTTGCCGCAGGCCGCCGCCTTCCCGGCTGGCCGCAGGTGGCTGATCGTGCCAGCCAGCGCCTGTCGGAAATCTTCCGGCGCGGTTAGGGGATCAGGTCGATGAGGGCGCGAAGCGCTGCAGGGTCAGTTCCAGGCCCTCTGTCCCGTCTTCGCCAGCATGGGGTTGGACACTTTTCACCATCACCTTCTCGGCCTTGCCGTCGATGGTGATCCGGCCGTGGCGAAGGCGGTCAAGCCCGGCGGGGTCGATGGGGCTGCCGGTCCTGAACCGGATGTAGTCGCCGCCGGTTTCCACGGTGCCCTGCAGCGGTTCAAACCCGTCAAGCGTCAATGTGGCCTGCGTCATGCGTGATCCCTTCGCTGCCTGCTTTGCTGCCCAACTCGCCGAGCGGGGGTGGCGTTCCCGTTTCAGCTTGCAGGGCGCGTGACCACATAGGCGCCGATGGCCATGCAGACCGCCGCCTGCGCGGCCACCACCCAGCCGGGCATCCCGACAAGCCAGCTGAAGCCCACGCCGCCCACCATGGCCAGCACGGCCCAGGTCTTGGCCAGGCGGCCGATGGCGCCACGTTCGCGCCAGGCGCGGACCGGCGGGCCATAGGTCGGGTGGTTCAGGATCCGCCGCTCCAGCCGGGGGCTGGACCGGGCGAATGCCGCCGCCGCCAGCAGCAGGAAAGGCACGGTCGGCAGGACGGGCAGGGCGATGCCGACGACGCCCAGCACCAGGGCCGCCATGCCAAGGGCATACCACATTCCCCGCATCGTCAGGCCGCCAGTTCGCGCAGGATGGCGTTCAGCAGCGGGCGGCCGTCGCGGGTGGTGCGTAGCCGGCCGTCCCGTTCCTCGACCATGCCCAGATCTTCCAGGCGCCGGATCGCGCCTTGGTCCAGCGGGCTTCCGGCCAGCCGGGCATGGCGGGCCAGATCCAGCCCTTCGGTCAGTCGCAGCGACATCAGCAGATATTCGGTTGCCTGTTCATCCAGGGGCACCAACTCGCGCAGCGATTCCCCCGTTCCCCTTGTCTCGACGGCGTGAAGCCAGGCGCCGGGGGCGCGATGCGCCTCGGTGGCGAAGCGCCCGCCGGGAAGGGTGATCCGGCCATGCGCGCCGGGGCCGACCGCCGCCCAGTCGCCCTGCCGCCAATAGACGAGGTTGTGGCGGCTTTCCGATCCGGGCCGGGCGTGGTTCGAGGTCTCGTATCCCGCCATCCCCGCCGCCTCGCAGATCTCCTGCGTCTCCAGATACATGTCGGCGGCCAGATCGTCGTCGGGCAGGTCGCGCAGCTTGCCCGCCGCCGCCCGTGCGCCAAAGGCGGTGCCGGGCTCGATGGTCAACTGGTAAAGCGACAGGTGATCCACGGCCATCGACAGCGCCTCTGCCAGTTCCGCCCGCCAGGCCTCGCGCGTCTGGCCCTGGCGGGCATAGATCAGGTCGAAGCTGACCCTGTCGAAGCAGGACCGCGCCACGTCGAAGGCCGCGCGCGCCTCGGCCACCGAATGCATCCGGCCAAGGCGGCGCAGGTCTTCGTCGTTCAGCGCCTGGATGCCCATGGACAGCCGGTTCACGCCGGCTTGGGCAAAGCCCTGGAAGCGTCCGCGTTCCACGCTGGTAGGGTTCGCTTCCAGCGTGATCTCGATATCGTTGGCAAAGCCCCAGGCGGCGCGGGCGGCGCGCAGCACGGTGTCCACCGTCTCGGGCTCCATCAAGGACGGCGTGCCGCCGCCGAAGAAGATGCTGCCCAGGTGCCGTCCGGGCAGTTCCGCCGCCAGCCGGGCGATTTCCGAGGACAGGGCGGCAGCCCAACGGGCCTGATCGACGCCGCTCACCACATGGCTGTTGAAGTCGCAATAAGGGCACTTGGCCGCGCAGAAGGGCCAGTGGACGTAAAGGCCGAAGCCCCCTGCCCGCCAGTCCGCATCCACAAAGCCGTCCCGCCCCGGCATCATCATGCGCGCATCGCCGTGACTTCGACCTCGACCTTCATCTCGGGTCGGATCAGCCCTGCGATGACCATGGTGGCAGCGGGGCGGATGGCGCCCAGGGCCTCGCCCAGGGCGGGGGTGATCGCCTCGACCAGGGCGGCGTCGGTGACGGTGTATTGCACGCGCACGATGTCCTCAGGCGCGAACCCCGCTTCGGCCAGGACCGAGAAGATCGTGCGAAAGCAGTTGCGCGCCTGTTCGCAGGGATCGTCCGGCATGGTCATGGCCGCATAGTCGTATCCGGTGGTGCCCGACACGAAGCACCAGTCGCCCTTCACCACGGCGCGGCTGTAACCCATGGCCGCCTCGAAGGGCGATCCGGTCGAGATCCTATGCAAAGCTGCCCCTTATCATCCGCTCTACCGCCCGCGCCCGATGGCTGAGGCTGTTCTTCATCGCGGGCGGCATTTCCCCCAGGGTCACGTCATGCCCGTCCGGCATGAAGATGGGGTCATAGCCATGGCCTTCAACCCCGCGCGGCGGCCAGACGACCTGGCCGGGCAAGACGCCCTCGAAGACCTCGTCATGGCCGTCAGGCCACATCAGCACCAGCGTGCAGCGGAACTGGGCGCTGCGCGGGGCAGGGGCGTTCACGGCCTCCAGCTCGTCCCAGGTGCGCTGCATCGCCATGCGGAAATCGCGGCCATTGCCGGTCTCGGCCCAGTCGGCGGTATGGACGCCCGGCGCGCCGCCCAGGGCATCGACGCAGATGCCGCTGTCGTCGGACAGGGCGGGCAGGCCCGTGGCCTCGACGGCGGCGCGGGCCTTGATGCGGGCATTGCCGACGAAGGTGGTTTCCGTCTCGGCAGGCTCGGCCAGGCCCGCCTCGGCAGCGCCGATCACCTCGACGCCATAGGGGGCCAGCAGGGCGCGCACCTCGTCCAGCTTGCCCGCGTTATGGGTGGCGACCAGCAGGCGCTTGCCGTCGAAGCGCCTCATGCCACGGCGGCCTTCTGGGCGGCGACCAGATCGGCCATGCCCGCTTCGGCCAGATCCAGAAGCTGGCCCATCTGCTCGCGCGAGAAGGTCGCGCCTTCCGCCGACATCTGCACCTCGATCAGCCGGCCCGCGCCGGTCAGGACGAAATTGCCGTCGGTCCCGGCCTCGCTGTCCTCGGCATAGTCCAGATCCAGCACCGGCTGGCCCGCATAGATCCCGCAGGACACGGCGGCCACATGGTCCATGATCGGATCGGTGGTGATCGCGCCCGCCTTCAAGAGCTTGTTCACCGCCAGCCGCAGCGCGACCCAGCCCCCGGTGATGGACGCGCAGCGGGTGCCGCCGTCGGCCTGGATCACGTCGCAGTCGATGGTGATCTGGCGTTCGCCAAGCGCCACCCGGTCCACGCCCGCCCGCAGGGACCGGCCGATCAGGCGCTGGATTTCCTGGGTGCGGCCCGATTGCTTGCCCGCCGCCGCCTCGCGCCGGTTGCGGGTGTTGGTGGCGCGCGGCAGCATCCCGTATTCCGCCGTGACCCAGCCAAGCCCCGTGCCCTTCAAAAAGCGCGGCGGCGTTTCCTCCAGAGATGCGGTGCACAGCACATGGGTGTTGCCGACGCGGATCAGGCACGACCCTTCGGCATGGGCCATCACGCCGGTTTCGATTGAAATCGGACGCATTTGGCTTAGATTCCGGCCAGACGGGCGCATGGTTTTTCCTTTTCGCGAAGATCCCCGCCCCATACCGCCCCTGCGGCCCATCGCGCAACCCTTCGAGGGACATGGACCAGAACACACCCTTGCAGGACATGAATGACCGTTCGCGCGAGATCTTCCGCCGCGTGGTCGAGATCTATCTGGAAACCGGCGAGCCCGTGGGATCGCGCACCCTGACCCGCACCTTGTCGGAAAAGCTGAGCGCGGCGACCATCCGCAACGTCATGCAGGATCTGGAACTGATGGGGCTTCTGGACAGCCCGCATGTGTCCGCCGGGCGGATGCCCTCGCAGCAGGGCTTGCGGCTGTTCGTGGACGGCATGATGGAGGTCGATACCGTCACCGCGACCGACCGCGCGGCCATCGACCAGACGCTGGGCAACGACGATCCCGACACCGGCGTGCTGCTGGACCGGGTCAGCACGGCGCTGTCGTCGATCACGCGCGGCGCGTCCCTGGTCCTGATGCCCAAGCACGAGGCCCCGATCCGCCATATCGAATTCGTCAGCCTCGGGCCCGACCGCGCCCTTGTGGTGCTGGTCTTTGCCGACGGGCATGTGGAAAACCGCCTGTTCACGCCGCCCGTGGGCCAGACGCCCTCGTCCATGCGCGAGGCCGGGAATTTCCTGAACGCCATGGCCGAGGGAAAGACCCTGTCGGAACTGCGCGGCCATATCGGGCGGGAAATCGCCGCGCGGCGTCAGGAACTGGACGTTCTGGCCGCCGAACTGGTGCAATCGGGGCTGGCGCTGTGGGATACCGAATCGCACGATCCCCGCCTGATCGTGCGGGGCCGCGCGAACCTGCTGGACCGGGAGGCCGCCGACCTGGACCGCATCCGGGTGCTGTTCGACGACCTGGAACGCAAGCGCGACATCGTCGAATTCCTGGAACTGGCGGAAAAGGGCGAGGGGGTGCGCATCTTCATCGGCTCCGAGAACAAGCTTTTTTCGCTTTCGGGTTCCGCTCTGGTGGTTTCGCCCTATATGAATGCCGACCGGAAGATTGTAGGCGCGGTTGGCGTCATCGGACCGACGCGGCTGAACTATGGCCGCATCGTGCCGATCGTCGATTATACCGCGCAACTGGTCGGGCGGGTGCTGTCCGGCCGGAAAGGATGAGAAGTGATGAACGACCAGAACGAACAGCCCATTGACGACATCCTGGCGGATCCGCTGGCCGAGCCCGTGGACGAGGTCGCGGCCCTGACGGCCGAGCGCGACGAGCTGCGCGACAAGTGGATGCGCGCCCTGGCCGATGCGGAAAATTCCCGCAAGCGCGCCGACAAGGACCGCCGCGAGGCCGAGCAATATGGCGGATCGCGCCTGGCCCGCGACCTGCTGCCGGTCCATGACGCGCTGACCCGCGCGCTGGATGCCGCCGGAGAGGAGCAGCGCGCCGCCGCCGCGGGCTTCATCGAGGGGGTCGAGCTGACCCTGCGCGAGCTGAACAACGTCTTTGCCCGGCATGGCATCACCGTGATCACCCCCAAACCCGGCGACAGGTTCGACCCCCAGGAACACGAGGCCATGTTCGAGGCCGCCGTCCCCGGCACCATCGCCGGAGAGATCATCCAGATCATGGACAACGGCTTCCGCCTGCATGACCGGCTGCTGCGCCCGGCCAAGGTCGGCGTGTCGTCCACGCCTGCCAGCTAGGGTGTCCGCTACAACCTTCCGCTGACTTGCCGAAAACTCCCGATGGCGCGACGGTGACAGAACGTTCGGTTCATCGGGAGGGAAGGACCATGGCCAGCACTGACGGGGTGAAGATTCACCCCGCCGTTGACAACGGCATCAAGCAAGGCA